>JBFHGS010000018.1:0-37414 GCA_041582995.1 Desulfopila sp.
AGATGACTGAAATCTTCGGCTGTAACAGCAAGGACCAGCGAATCTTCAAGAGCCCTAACTGTAGCTACAGCTTCACCTGCCCCCAGATAGCTCATCTCTCCAAAGATTTCACCTTCGGTTATGACTGCTATTCTTTCACCATTATTTTCAATTGCAAAAGATCCTGCCATGACAAGATAGAGATTCGGGTTTGGTTCTCCCTGACGTATAAGAATCGTCTGTGCCTTAACAGCTACTTCCTGAAATTTTTTCAGAACGGGAGTGACTTTCTCCTGCGGAATTGATTGAAGGAATGAACTACTGATCACCCTTCCATGTATTGCCTGCATCGCAGAATCAATACGGGCTTCAATATTCTCAATTTTTTCTTCTTTGGCCACTCCAATAGTATCAACCTGACGGAACTTGATCAGCCCGGTGCAACCACTACAACTCAAAATGCGCGAAGGAGCTGCGCTACCTCCGCTACCTTTTTCACTGATCAGGGTAAAGAGAAGTTGCGTCATGTCCCTGACAAGAATAAGACACACCTCTTTTCCTTCCGGACAGGAAAATGTTTTATCTGTAAGCACCATCCGCTCCCCTTTTTTATACAGGGGGCAATTGATCTCTTCAGTAATTTCAAAGAATGCCTTAAAGGTTTTCATAGACGAGAAGAATATTTAAAAACAGAATGGTACCTCGAATAAAAAAAGAGCATATACAAGGTGTCATAATAAGGTATTATCAGAAAACCTGACAAGGTATTAACCGACATTGACATACTATTACACAGGCCTGATACATATTAGGACCACGGGTAAAAATCAAGACGTGGAGTTTTGTCTTGGAGTTCCCAACCTGATATTGATATAGTAGTGAAAATAATTAACAATCACAATCTGATCTACACTAATATCATGATTTTAGAGACTCAGGAACTCGGGGAAATATTCGCTGCTATACAAGCTGAATTCTTAAATGACCCAGCAATCAAGGTTATCCCTGTAGCTGGAGATCCCCCTAGCAAATATGAAATCACCTATCATATACCCTGTACCATCCAGGATGAACAGGGTAATATAACCGTTGGTTCAAACCATACTGTAATAATTTCAATCCCTTTTGGTTTTCCACACTTTCCACCAAGTTGCAAGCCGAAAAGCTCTGTCTTCCACCCCGACTTCGACGACGCAGCTATCTGTCTCGGAGATTTTTGGAATGGTGAGCGGGATATTCCCCAACTTATTCGCCATTTGGCTGACATGCTTATTGGCAAAGAATACTCGACCGAAAATGCTTTTAATGAAAAAGCTGCTGCCTGGTTTCGCAACAATCAAAACAAGCTGCCCTTCACCGATAATACAACAGCTGAACATGAAAAAACAGCTGAACCACTAATACTCTCTCTTGAAGGTTCTGACGACGATACAGAAATAAGCATTTTGGATGATGACGATTTCGCTGATGATTTCGTCTTCCCTGAAGAATTTCAAGATATTCCGAAAGAATCATCACCATCAGATGCTCAAACCAGCCCGGTTACGCCGCATGTTGATACTGACAGATTGAAACAACTTGCTAAGCAAAAGAATTTCATAAAACTGGATCAGGAACTCAAGAGTCTTTCCCCTGATATTGACTTTCCGGCCAAACAACACCTTACCCACCAGACAGCTTCAGCTCTGATGGAATCCAGCACACTCTATGAACAGGCTGAAGAGTTTACCGCTCTGGGAAATACGTCTAGAGCTCTTGAATGTTTCAAAGCTGTTGAAGCATGTGTAGCAGATTTTCCAAATATCCGAAATGATATCCGGCTGGCAGAGCAATCTTCTGAAATGCTCGGTGAATTATCGCCACCGACGCCTCCTGCCGGAACAAAGGATAAATCCAAAAAAGATACCCAAACAACCCAATCGGACACTTCCGCCTTACGCCGTTTTTTTCAATCCAAACCTAAGAAAAAGGGAAAAGAGAAGAAAGCACATATTTTCGACGAAAAAGTGCCGCGTTCAACCAACATTGTTCCTTTTGTAATAACAGGAGGGCTTCTGTGCATAGTTGGAACCCTGACCTATTTTTATTTTTCACTAAGCAGCACTCTGACTGAAGCTAAACTGATGTTTTCTGAGTGCACGTCCAGTTTGGCAGAAAAGAACTTTCAATCTGCGGAAAAGGCCTGTGCCGCAGCTCTGGACACAACCAAAGGTATTTTTGTTATCCGGCAGACAGAAGTTTCTGAACTGCAGTCAAATATCCGGAAAATATTAAATTCTGAGGAAATGCGACAAGGACTTCTCGGAAATGTATTCTACAATCAGAAATATGTTTCAAAATCGACACTTGCTGCACATCAATCACTACGACAATTAAAGAGTGAAGGAGACACATATATTCAGGAATCTGCATGGGACCAGGCAGCGGCCAGCTTTCAGAAAGCCCTTGAACTCTGCCGTCACCTAGATGATGTTGCACCCGATGAGATTATGGACATAGAGCATAAACTGAAATATTCCGCTTTCCGTTCCATGCTCGCTCTAGCTGAAAGTAATATAGAAAAAGAAAACTGGGAAGATGCTGCAGCAAACCTTTTAGATCTTAAAGACAAAATTCCCACCCTGGCACCAGAACAACAGCCCGAATATCAAAATTATATCAGCAGACTCCTCGCAAAAACCCAATTTACCACCCTCAAAGAGCAGGCTGACACACTCTTTTCACAATCGGACTGGACAGGAGCAGCGTCACTATTTCAAAAAGCTGTCGAAGCAGGCAGGGCTCTCTCCGTCACTGATCCGCAGGAATTAGCAGGCTTACAAGAAAACATTACGAAAGCAGAACTGTACTCAACTATTAATGCCGGTAACAGAGCTTTCTCATCTGGCATGTGGGACGCAGCAATCAAGGAATATGAGAGTGCAAGGAATATTCTGGAAAAAAACTCTGAAATCCTTAATATCGGAGAGGTTGAGACAAGCAGAAACAAACTGGATCGTATAATCCTGCAATCTGCAATTATTCGCGACCGGCAGGTTGCCGAAAAAAACAGAGAAAGCAATGATCGACCAGCGGCCTCCCAATATCTTCAGAAAATAGTCAGAACTATCGAAAAGAGTGCATTTGTCAATGATTCAGAATTTCAAGACATTCTCACTGAGACAAAACAGGCTATTCAAGTACTGAAAGATGAGATGTTTATTGAAGAAAAGAAACAATATCTTACCCAGGAATATATTGCCCTGTTCCTCAAAAACTACCCTGCAGCAACCCCTCAGACCCTCAGTACTCCTTTAGCTACATTTGAGAAAAAGCTTGGAGAATTATATATCTTCAAACTGCAATGCACGGAATCCGGCAGGGGAAGGCCTTTAAAACTCATAATGTATTACGCCTATAACCCCGACAATGGTCAATGGAAATTCCACAGTGAAAACTAACTGACGCATTCAATTGAAAAAGCGAGATGAGCAATACCCAGCTCGCTTTTCCCTCTATACCAGAAAGCGGAATTCACCTTTTCCCAACAAGTCGTGAAGATGCAGAATACCGACCAGCCGGTGTTCACTATCGACAATTGGCAGTACTGTAATTTCATGTCGCTGCATAATACTGAGCGCATCAGCTGCCATAGCATCTTTGGCAATTGAAAGAGGGGCGGCAGTCATAATTTCTGTTGTGGAAAGACCTTCAAGCGATACCGTCTCAGCCATAAGTCTCCTGACATCGCCATCTGTAACAATGCCTTTCACCAGATGTTCCTGATCAACAACCATTACTGCCCCAACGTTTTTATTATTCAATACTCGAATTGCTGATGTTGCCTGCTCCGATTCAACAATAACAGGCATATCATCCCCGCTAAGCATCACTTCCTCAACGCGGACTTTAAGACGTTGGCCGAGACTGCCACCCGGATGATTATGTCGAAAGTCTTCCGCCTGAAAGTTTTTTCTGTTCAGAAGAACAACAGATAGTGCGTCTCCCATTGCCAGTGTTGCAGTCGTGCTAGCTGTTGGAGCCAACCCAAGTGGACAGGCTTCCCTCGGAACTCGAATATTCAGCACAACATCCGCTGCACTGGCAAGTGTTGAAGTAGCACCACCGGTCATCGCAATAATCGGGTTACCGCGCTGCTTTAAAGACTGAAGTAAAGCATTCAATTCCGGGGTTTCTCCTGAGTAGGATATTGCAACCACAACATCTGTCGGCATAACCATTCCAAGGTCGCCATGAAGTGCTTCAACCGGATGCAAAAAGAATGACGGAGTACCAGTACTGTTTAACGTCGCCGATATCTTCTGTCCTATTAGACCGGATTTACCAATTCCGGTAATAACGAGTCTTGTAGGACATCTCAATATCGTCTCAATCGCCTGAATGAATTCGTCTCCAATTCTCTCGCGTACCGCAGCCAGTCCTTGTTCTTCTATCTTCAGGACCTTCTGCGCTTCTTCTATTGACATAGTGCGTATTTCCTTCATGCTGTATTCATATGGCAGCAAACTGCCCTGTAATTGGATAAAATTAAATTCTGGAGTCTTGCCGGAACATACCTTCTCCTATCTGATATTTTTTTTCGACAGGAGTTACACAGGCATACTTTATCATTCTGACTTCGATTTCAAGCTATTTCCGTCACTATCTTTTAAGGGAGTTCCTTAAAATGTGTGAATATACGTATCCGAACCTGCTACCACTATTAAAAATTTACATTTCTGTTCAATACCTTATGTTACCAAAGAGCCACGCGAGATGACACACAGGAAAAGCACGGCTAAAACCTAACACACTCTATGGCATACTGTTTTTGCTACACATTTATTTTATATTTGGTATATAATAGGATGTTTTACTGTCAACTATTACATATTCTTTTACGGTCCAGAGGCGTAATTAGCCAACACTCTTTATTTACGCATACTAACATTCATATCAAGCACTCCCGGCAATAATCCGAACCGACCCAATTGCCTTCATGCTTCCATCAATCTTCATACCGGAGATAAACCAATGTCCAACTATCTTTTTACTTCCGAATCAGTTTCAGAAGGGCACCCGGACAAAGTTGCCGACCAGATTTCTGATGCTATTCTTGATTCCATTCTCTCTCAGGATCCGCATGCCCGTGTAGCCTGTGAAACACTTGTCACCACCGGAATGGCCCTCATTGCAGGCGAAATAACAACATCTGCATGGGTTGATATGCCTGAAGTTGTTCGCCAGACAATCCGCGAAATCGGTTACAACTCAAGTGATATGGGATTTGACTGGCAGTCCTGCGCTGTTATAACCTCTATTGACAAACAATCATCGGATATCGCTCAAGGCGTTGATGAAGGCACCGGAATTGACCTTGATCAAGGTGCTGGAGACCAGGGCCTGATGTTTGGCTATGCCTGCAACGAAACTGATGTGTTGATGCCCATCCCTATTTATCTTGCCCATCGCCTGACGAAACGCCAGTCAGAGGTGAGAAAATCTGGAGTTCTTCCATGGTTACGCCCCGATGCTAAAAGTCAGGTTACAATAGAATACGAAAACAAAATTCCAAAACGTATAGATGCAATCGTTCTTTCGACACAGCACGATGAGTCTATTTCCTATGACAAACTCAAGGAAGCCGTACTCGCAGAAATTGTACGACCTGTATTACCTGCGGAAATGCTCGACAACAATACTAAATTTTTCATCAATCCAACCGGTCGCTTCGTCATTGGTGGACCTGTTGGTGATTGCGGTGTAACCGGTAGAAAAATCATAGTAGATACCTATGGTGGCAAAGGCTCCCATGGTGGTGGTGCTTTTTCCGGAAAGGATCCTTCCAAAGTTGACCGCTCATCTTCATACATGGGACGGTATGTTGCCAAGAATATTGTTGCCGCTGGAATAGCAAGCGAGATTGAAGTTCAAGTTGCATATGCAATCGGCATTTCCCAGCCTGTATCTATCAACGTTAACAGCTTCGGCACCGGCAAGATATCGGATGAGATGATTAAATCCCTTATTATGGAACATTTTGATCTCCGTCCAAAGGCTATCGTCCAGCATCTTAATCTTCTTCGACCGATATATCGTAATACTGCTGCATACGGACACTTTGGTCGCGAAGAGTCTGATTTCACATGGGAAAAAACTGACAAAGCCGAAATTCTCCGTCAAGCTGCTAAAGTTTAAGCAGCCTCTATACTTACTATTAAGCAGTAACAGTGGTGCACATAATGTCTACGAATACACAAGATTACAAAGTTGCCGATATATCCCTGGCCGCATGGGGTAGAAAAGAAATCGAAATTGCTGAAACCGAAATGCCCGGATTAATGGCCCTTCGGGAAGAATATCGTGATGATCAGCCTCTCAAAGGCGCCAGAGTTGCAGGTTGTCTGCATATGACCATCCAGACTGCAGTTCTCATGGAAACATTGATTGATCTCGGCGCTGAGATCCGTTGGTCCAGTTGCAACATTTTCTCCACCCAGGATCATGCCGCTGCTGCCATGGCAGCAGCAGGAATTCCTACCTTCGCCTGGAAAGGTGAAAACGAAGAAGAATTCTGGTGGTGTATCGATCAAACCATTTTTGGGCCGGACGGTTGGCTCCCAAATATGATACTTGATGATGGTGGAGATCTTACACTCATCATGCATGACAAATATACGACCGAACTCAAAGAAATTCGCGGTATTACCGAAGAGACCACAACAGGGGTCCATCGACTGAATGAAATGGCAAAAGAAGGTAAGCTCCAATGCCCCGCCATCAACGTCAATGATTCTGTAACCAAATCTAAATTTGACAATCTCTACGGTTGCCGTGAGTCACTCATTGACGGCATCAAGCGTGCTACCGATGTCATGATCGCAGGTAAGAATGCCGTGGTTGTCGGCTACGGAGATGTAGGTAAAGGTTGTGCCCAGGCGCTTCGTGGCATGGGTGCAACAGTGTATGTAACAGAAATCGACCCGATCTGTGCGCTCCAGGCAGCCATGGAAGGATACAGAGTCGTTACTATGGAAGAGGCTGCCGCGTATGGTAATATCTTCGTAACCTGCACTGGTAACGTAGATGTCATCACCCGCGCTCATATGGAGCAAATGCCGCATGAGGCCATAGTTTGCAACATCGGACACTTCGATTCGGAAATAGACATTGCCGGGATTCGCGATCTTCCCTGGGATAATATTAAGCCTCAGGTTGATCACATCACCTTCCCTGACGGAAAGAAAATTATCGTTCTGGCAGAAGGCCGACTTGTAAATCTTGGTTGCGCCACAGGCCATCCGAGCTTTGTTATGAGCAACTCCTTTACCAATCAGGTGCTGGCACAGATAGAGCTCTGGAAAAATTCAAAGAAGTACGAAAATAAGGTGTATTTCTTACCTAAAAAACTCGACGAGATGGTTGCACGCCTTCACCTGAAAAAAATAGGTGTTCAACTTACTGAACTTACTGAGCAGCAGGCCAAGTATATAGGCGTTTCTGCCGAAGGCCCATTCAAACCTGAATATTATCGCTATTAAGTAAGTACAGATTACTTTCACAAAACCAAAACACCAAAGGCCCTGTCGAGAGATCTACAGGGCCTTTGGTGTTTCTTCTATAAAGCACAATCAATGGCTAGCTAACTGAATATCTCCTGAGAGAACCTCATGCTCAATACCGTTATCATCACGTACATGTAGAAGACCGTCATCGTCAGGCCCAAGTGAAATTCCCTCAACTTTCTCCCCGGTCACAGAAACCCAGCTTAACTTTTGCCCAACCATAAAGTCACGCTTCCGCCATCTGTGTATTACCTGCAGAAAACCCTGCTGCTCGAAAGTATGCACCTGAAGCAACAGTTCTTCCCTAATAGCATTGAAGAGTTCAAGTCTATCTGTTACCTGAGCAGACTCGATAAATAGTGAAGTAGCTGAATGCTGAACATCTGGATGAAAATCAGATGTTTCCGTGTTTACATTCAGACCTATTCCTACGACCACGAATCGTTCACTCGCACAACCATTCAGACGTGAAGACTCGGTAAGAATACCACCACATTTTCTCCCGCTGAAATAGATATCGTTTGGCCATTTCAGTCCTGCAGACAGACCATAAATTCGTTCTATCACTTCGGCAACAACAAGCCCCGCGACAAAGGTCAAATGAGGGAACTGTTGTGGTTCAAGTTCCGGTCGAAGAATTATTGAGCAATAAAGCCCTTTTCCGGCAGGTGAATGCCAATTTTTCCCGAGTCGGCCCCGTCCCATTGTTTGAGTCTCTGCAATAACGGCTGTACCGTGTACAGCACCATCTTCCGCGAGAACTATGGCATCACGATTTGTCGATGATGTTGAAACCAGTGTAATTATCTTGTTCATAATTTTGGCAAAAAAAAAGTGCAGAGCTATAATAGCTCTGCACTTTTACTTTACTGAATAAAAAAGAAAGAAGCGATCACACGCCGCCTTCTCCTTCTTCATTCTTGATACGACTTGGTACACCGTACATTGTGGTGGATCCAGAAGACCAGAACATCAGTTTTCCTTCACGTACAAGCTCGTTTGCGATATTTTTCATCTGACGAGGCTTAGTATCAGGATCACATTTATAGAAATCCTTGATGTACAGCTGCGGCTTAGGAGAAGATGTTGCTTTCTCGATCATTGCTGCTTTAATTTCGTCTACACTTAAGGCCATGATGACCCTCCGTTACAAAAAGATGGAAGTCCACCGGCGGTGCCTTTTCATCCCCACATGGAGATGAAAAGGCAATCGTCAGTCAAGGCTTCAGTTACTTGATGTGACTGGTGTACTTGAACTGAGTGGTAGTACGCCAGGTATCATAAGCAAGACGGTAATCATCAATGCTCTTATCGGTAAATGGAATATCACATTTCTCGAAAAATTTCTCCCAGCCGATTCTCTCAGCCCACTCACCAACACGCTCGTATTTCTTGGCATCCGCTGCATAGGCTTCAAGAATTTTCTTGATAGCTTCAACAGTTTCTGGCCAGCGTGGTGTAGTGTTTGGCAGGAAAGGAATTACCATCTTAGAGAACTTAGGAGCGCTCTTAGAGTTGGAGACCTTACCACCCACCAGGATCGCAATACCGTCACCCTCTGGATCGGCGAGTGGCATAGCAGGACACATGGTGTAACAGTTACCACAGAACATACAGCGCTCAACAGTAACTTTTACAGTTTTGATCTCTTTTCCGTCAATTTCTGCTTTCGCAGGCTTAACAGCACCAAGCGGACAAGATGCGATTGCAAGCGGAAGCTCACAAACACCGGTAATACGCTTGTGATCGATCATAGGTGGCTTACGATGAACACCGAGGATGGCGATATCAGAAGCGTGAACAGCGCCACACATATTCAGACAGCATGCAAGAGCGATACGTACCTGTGCAGGAAGGGTCATGGAGGTGAAGTAATCGAACAACTCATCCATAACTGCCTTAACAACACCGGAAGCGTCGGTAGCAGGAGTATGACAGTGTACCCATCCCTGAGTATGTACGATGTTGGTTACACCAGCACCGGTACCACCGACAGGGAATCTGTTAGCACGGCTTGCAAGGTCATCCAGCAAAGGCTGAACTTTATCCTTTGAATCAACCATGAACTCAACGTTGTTACGGGTAGTCCAACGCATGAATCCGTCACAATGTGCATCAGCGATATCACAGATCTCGCGGATCATATTGATGGTGATCAGACGCGCGGTACCGCAACGAACGGTGTATACTTCGTCGCCGGACTCTGCTTTATGCATCAGAACGCCAGGTTGAACAATCTCATGCCACAGCCATTTGCCTTTGTTGGCTTTAATGACTGCAGGGAAAAACTGTGCGTAGTGTGGTGGACCAAGATCGGAAATTCGTCCGTCCATCGGTTTATCTGGATTGTAGCCCATGATAAATCTCCTTATATATTTTAAGATGAATTGTTAGCTCAAATTAAAAGCAGCATTAGGCCTTGTGACGAGCACGGAACTCATCAACGTCACGCTCAAAGCCACCCTCAACCTCTTCCTCTTTCCAGAAAACATATGGGTTAGAGCGAGGCTCTTTAACCATCTGTGGAATCGGTTCAAGTTCCATAACCTTAATGAAGGTCGGAAGGCCAATACGCTGCATGGTCTCACCAACACGCTCACGGTTTTTACCAACTTCCATCCACCAATCCCAAACCTGCTCGATGAAATCAACAAGCTCCTGGAATTCATTGTCCTTAGACATTGGAATGAAAGGAAGAACGAGAGTAGAAAATTGCGCACCGTCAAGAATCGGTGCCTTAGCACCAACAAGTACGGAAGCACCCTGCTCTGCACCTGGACGCAGTGCGCGAGGCATTACGTTGATACAGTGCATACAACGGGTACATTCAGCGTTGTCAATTTTAAGTTCTGCACCTTCCATCCACATACAGTTGGTAGGACAGAGATCAAGAACTTCTTTTTTGATATCAAACTTACCCCAGTCACGTCCGGAGTGGGCGCCACCGTTTGCAGGGTAGTTACCGGCAACGTACTCTTTAACGGCAGCCTGGTCGATGCGGATATCATCTCTCCAGGTACCGATAACGCTTATGTCGGAGCGAGCAATAGCTGCAACACAGTCATTCGGACAACCGGAGAACTTGAATTTGAATTTGTAAGGGAATGCAGGGCGATGAATCTCATCCTGATACATCATGGTCAGAGTATGACATGCTTCTTCAGTATCATAACAAGACCACTCACAGCGAGACTGACCGATACAGTTGGCCGGTGTACGCAGGTTGGATCCTGAACCACCAAGATCCTGTCCCATATCGTGGGTCAGATCCCAGAAGAAAGGCTCAAGATTCTCAGTACGGGTACCAAGAAGAATGATATCACCGGTAGAACCATGCATGTTGGTTACACCAGAACCATGTTTTTCCCAAAGATCACACAGCTGACGGAGGTTAGCTGATGAATAATATTTGGAAGCTGGCTGAGCTACGCGAACGGTGTGAAAATGTTCAACACCCGGGAACCGCTCGGGAACGTCGGCATAACGACCAACGATACCACCACCGTATCCGAAAACACCTACGATACCGCCGTGTTTCCAATGGGTGATTCTGTCCTTGAAGGACAGTTCCAGGATGCCAAGAATATCCCAGCACTCAGGCTTGGTTTCAGCCTGCTGCTTCAAGTCGGTAACGAAGCTTGGCCACGGGCCACTCTCCAATTGGTCCAACAAGGGCGTCTCATGTTTTGCCATGATTTCCTCCTTTGAATTACTGTTTAAACGACAACCTCTACCAAAAAAATATAGCGAATCTTACAGTTCTTTTTCTGAACAGACTGGTTGAAAGGATCCCCTTTCGAGTACCTGTCTTACTTTTTTTGTTCAATCTTCGAACGTTGTCCAGACCAATCTCCCTGTCAAGACAATACAAAACACTATTACGATGAATAATGGATTAGCGGGTGAGAATATCGCTCACGATTCAATTTGTCAACAAAAAACACCTCTTTTGTCGGACGAGAAATGAACGGTGATTCACCGTCCAATTGTGCGGTTGACAACTTAAAAGACAGATTTAAGAAACTCCGTTTCGACACAGACCTCGGCAGACATCTCTTCATGCATTTTTTTGAGAATTCGTGTTGCCAGTACTTTTCCGAGCTGCACACCCTCCTGATCAAAAGAATTGATATTCCAGATAAAGCCCTGAAAAACAATTTTAGCCTCATAAATCGCAAGCAATGCTCCCATGGTTTTAGGAGTGAGCTGGTCTGCCAGCAAAATTGATGAAGGTCTGTTTCCCGGGAAAAATCTGTTGGGATTGTCGCTCATCTGGCCGGTTGCCATAGCGATGGCCTGAGCCAATAGATTTGCAATCAATTTCTCTTGAGATGTACTATTTCCCAGCGTAATATCTTTGCCATACTGACTTTTTACAAACCCTATAAACTCAGCTGGAACCACTTCAGTTCCCTGGTGCAGTAGTTGGTAGAAAGCGTGTTGTCCATTGGTCCCCGGTTCTCCCCAGACTATAGGCCCGGTTTGGTATTTTACCTCCTGACCTTCTCTGTCAACGCCTTTTCCATTACTCTCCATATCACATTGCTGAAGATGTGCCGGAAAACGATGCAGTCCTTGACTATATGGTAAAATCGCCAGCGTCGCGGCACCGAGAAAATTGTGGTTCCATACCCCAAACAGTGCCAGAAGTAACGGTATGTTCTGACGGATATCTGTGTTTTCAGCCTGCCCATCAACCTCCGCTGCTCCTTGAAGAAACTCAACAAGACGATCATACCCGAGGTAAAAACCAAGCACAACTGCACCAACCATTGAGGTGGAACTGTACCGCCCACCGACATAATCGTAAAGATAAAAAGAGCGCATATACTTGTCAGGGTCATCCATAGGACTCCCCTGTGCAGTTACAGCAAGACAATGACGTGCGGGGTCTAAGCCTGCCGCCTTCAACCTTTCTGCAACAATAGTCTCGTTAGTCAGGGTCTCAAGAGTTGAACCGCTTTTCGATACTATGACCACCAGGGTTCTTGCAAGATCAACTGAATTAAGCACTTCAGCGGCATCATCAGGATCAACATTAGCTATAAAATGGACTCGTCGCCCCTTTTTTCCATATGGCTTAAGCGCTTCATAAATCGAGCGAGGCCCCAGGTCTGAGCCACCAATTCCGACATTGATAAGAGTCGTGAATGTTTCCCCATTAGCATTTACCACAGACCCGTTCTCAAGCTCTCTGAGAAAGACCTCAAGTTTGCTCAACTCAACCTTTGCCTTCTCGGTTGCCGCCTTCTCTTTGGGACTATCAGTAAAAATATCACGACAGGCAGTGTGCAAGACCTGTCGCCGTTCACTTTCAAAACCGTGAATTTGATTGAGAACAGCACCGCGACGCATTTCTTTGAACTGACGTACAAGACCACATTCATCCGCCAGCTCTTGCAGAGATTTCAACACATTCCCATCAACACGCTGTGTTGCGTAAAGCAGCCGGAAAAGCCCGGCATGACAGATATAATCGGTTATCCTGCCACCATTCAGCAGGGCATCCTCCCTGGTCAGATCATAGGGTTTGTTTGCCAATTCCTGCAATTTTGCAGCGGCCGGGGCGGTTGTTATAGTACAAAATGTCTCGGTCATATCCTGCCTCAAAATCACGTTAAATTTATTACCGTGCAGTCACACCCGCAATGGCAAGTTTTCTGAGTTCGGCAATAGTGGCCGTATAGTCATCGCTATTATACACTGCAGATCCTGCCACAAAAATATTAGCACCAGCCTGGGCGACATCCTTTATGGTCTTATTGCTGACTCCCCCATCAACCTCAATTCCCACCTCTAATCCAAGAGAATCAATTCGTTGACGTAATTGCCAGATCTTTTCGAGTGACGATGGGATAAAAGACTGCCCGCCAAAACCAGGGTTAACAGACATTAACATGACAAGATCGAGATCTTCCAGAACATAATCGAGAGTCGATAGAGATGTTGACGGATTCAAAACTGCACCGGCTTTAAGGCCGCGCTGCTTGATCTGTGCGACAACTCTATGCAGGTGATGAGTTGCTTCAACGTGCACGGTAATCCAATCAGCACCAGCATCAGCAAAGGCGTCGATATACGCCCCCGGGTCGCTGATCATAAGGTGAACGTCCAGTTCTTTACTGGTAACTCTGCGAGCTGCTTCGACTACAAGCGGACCTATGGTGATGTTCGGTACAAAATGACCATCCATCACATCAACATGTATAACATCAGCACCTGCAGCATCCACTGCGCGAATCTCATTGCCAAGCTGACTGAAATCTGCTGAAAGTATTGACGGTGCTATTTGAATTTCTTGCATAATATCTCCTGAAAATAAACAAAGGCTGGAATTCATATTGAATCCATCACCAGTATAATTTAAATGGTGACTCTGCGTAACATATCACCTGGTAGCATTTCTATGTGCCCCTCTAGCTCTAAAAATAGAAAAAGCTCGCTTATTCGCGCCGGAGACAATCCTGCTTTTTCCGTTACTTCATCTCGCGACATAGGATATGGATCTAACTGCTGCAGTAATGCTACAGCATCCGGGTCCATTCCAGAAAGAATATTTTCAGCTTCCTGATCGCTTTCACCTTCAGGCCAGAGTGTTGAAAACTGTAACGCTTCGAGTATGTCGGTTGCACTCACAACCAACTGAGCCCCCTCACGAAGTAACCAGTGAGTCCCTTCACTCTTAAAAGAATCCACCTGGCCGGGAACCGCAAATATTTCTCTGCCAAAATCAAGTGCCATTTCTGCAGTAATGAGAGATCCGGATTTCCGGGCCGCCTCAACCACCACCACACCTGAACTCACTCCTGCGATAATTCGATTTCTGGCAGGAAAACGAAATCCCTCCGGTTGTGTCCCTAATGGATATTCACTTAACAGTAAACCATTACGACGAATCTGCTCATAAAGCGTGCTGTTTTGTTTGGGGTAAACAACATCCAGCCCACACCCAAGAACAGCGATGGTTTCACCACCGGCATGCAGCGCACCCTTATGTGATTCAGAATCAATCCCCAGAGCCAGTCCGGAAACTATAGTTACAGTATTTCGCGCAAGCGTTTCTGAAAATGAGAAAGCAACACGTCTACCATAGGCCGTAGCAGCTCTTGAACCGACAATTGCCAGGCAGCGAGTTTTCAGCAATTCAATTTTGCCCTGTGCATAAAGTACAGTGGGCGGGTCCGGTATCTGCCGCAACAATGGCGGATAGTCCGGATCATCGATAGTCAGAATAATGCCACCCATATCACATATCCGCTCCACCTGTCGCTTCGCCTGCTCACTATACTCCCTGAGTAGTCTGAATGCGTTCAACTGGCTGGCGCGAATACCTGGTACCGCAGAGAGATCCTTTAACTCCGCCCTCAAAACCTCTCGTGGTCCACCAAAATACTCGACAAATTTTTTAAGCCCTCCGGGGCCAAGCCCTGGAAGCAGGCTCAGGCATACCCAGTCGCTGGTAGCAGTGGTGATTGACATATTTCTTCCCCCTCAAAAAAAGAATGGCACAAATCCGTTAACCGGATTGTGCCATCTATTAAAACTATGCATAGCCGGTAAGTCAACAAAAGCCTTAACCGGATCAGTCAGTTATGAGGTATTGACTTCCCCTGCTATCACAATGAAACCTTATCTGTCAGTCATAAATACTCGCAACTCTTCAATACGTGAAGGATGCTTCAGTTTAGAAATAGCCTGTGCTTCGATCTGGCGTATGCGTTCACGTGTAACTGCAAAACAACGCCCGACCTCTTCAAGAGTGTGATCATAATCGACATTAATACCATACCGCATACGGAGTACCTTCGCCTCGCGAGGAGAAAGGGATGACATCACCTGACTGAGACATTCACGCAGACTATTGATCATCGACTGCTCGTGCGGACTGATCCTATCAGAATCTTCTATAAAATCTCCGAGGAATGTTTCTCCATCATCACCCACTGGGGTATCAAGCGAAATCGCATCCTTGGCAATCTTTAATGCCGACTTAACCTTGTTCACATCCGAACCAAGTAAATCAGCCATTTCCTCTGGAGTCGGCTCACGATGCTCCTCAAGCAGAAAATCCTTGCTCACACGTAGGAGGCGATTGATAGTCTCTATCATATGAACAGGTAACCTGATAGTCCGCCCCTGATCAGCTATCCCTCTGGTAATCGACTGGCGGATCCACCAGGTTGCATATGTGCTAAACTTATAACCACGATGATAATCAAATTTTTCCACAGCTTTCATTAGACCAATATTGCCTTCCTGAATAAGGTCAGAGAACTGCAGGCCACGATTCACAAACTTCTTAGACACTGAGATAACCAGACGTAAATTGGCTCGAACTAGAGCCTCTTTTGCGTGCTTTGTCATTTCACGACCGGAATCTATTTCATGCAGAAGACTCTGAAGTTTCCTGCCATCAATTCCGCCATCCACAACAAACTGTCGATTCACCTGCTTTTCAATTTCACTGGGCGATGGTTCACCAGGACTATCGGCAGAAGCAAGCTTGTGCGCCCCCATAATCTCGACAAAAACCCTTCGGAATTTTCGGGAAAGCTCTTCAAGGCCGACCGCGACAGCGTTGACACACTCAGAACAAACAACTTTATCATTAAAAAGTGCGGATATTTTTTCACCTATCACTAGCACTTCGGCATAAAGAGCCTCTGTCTTTTTTTCATCCAGACCTGGCTTCTGCAGTTTTTTCAGAACATCATTGCGCTTTTTGTCGTATTCGACCGCAGTCTTCACGTTATCAAGAAAGAGCTTACTCTCGCTTTCCATGAGTTCAGGGTTATTATCAGGTACTCCCATCACAATCTGGCAGATTTTACCCTTGTTCTGGGCGAGATCTTTGGATATCTCGAGCAGGGGAGGAATAGCCAGAGCAGTTTGAAAGACACTGTTCTGGACCCGTTGCTTGCCTTCCTCCATCATTTTCGCAAGCTTGAGCTCCTCCTCATGACTGAGAAGTGTCAGCGTTCCCATTTCCCGCAGATATATATTCATGGGATCAATGGAATGATTGCCGTTTTTATCAGTTTTTGACGATCTGGCTGCCCGACGCCTGCGGTCTTCTTTCCGACGATCACTGAAAACACTACTACGGCGATCATTGTCGCTCTTGCCTCGCCTATCATCCCCTGAAGCATCTGAAAAATCTACAGGAACAGCTTCCTCTTCAGGATTGAATATTCCTGTGAGGTCGAACATTCCCGGATCATCAGACTCATGCTCTTCACTATCAAGAACCTCATCATCCTGTTCATACTCACGTTCATGATATCGTTTATTCATACCCACGAAACTCCCCCTTCTCGTACTGTTACAAATAATCAGCAACGTACCTATGTAAAAACGCCCCTTGATCTCTCACATTTAGCTGACATTACCCTCCCGTAACGTCCGTAACACCGGCACGCATCCTAACAATGCGCACCCTCATGTTAAAATGTCAAGAATATTTTTAGCAGAATTCCTTTAAAAGCTGTGGCATAACAGGTGTTCTTCGCATAAGAACATAATATAAATCACATTTCCACTCCCTGCAGTTCTCTATCAATTTTCTGCTTTTTCTGCAGCAATTCCTGGAGTTTTTTAAAGTCACCTGTTTTCTGAATCTGGTTTATCTCCGCAAGGATCTTTTTGGAAGAACGTTGCAAAGTTGTAATTTTCATCCAATCGACCAGTTCTTCCGCTTCCTCTGCACCAATACCTGAGTCCTGATCATCACCCTCCCCGGCTGGGGCTTCGAGTAGCAAATCGGCCACAAGTGCTCTTTCTGCTCCATCAGGCAATACAGAAAGCATCTCTTCCGGCTCCACTTCTCCATGATCTGCTAGGAGCCTTTTTAATTGCAGAAATAATATTTCACCGACACTTCCGGCAAGACACTCTCTGAGCCCACCTTCTTCCAGTTTCTTAAAAAACTGAGGATTGAGCACCATAAAGGCAACTAAGCGCTTCTGCGCTGCCGAGAGCGGCTCAATCCGCTCGACTCTTCTCACCGGTGAAGGGGTCGGCTTCGGCGGCTCCGGTTGCAATTCCGGCTCGGGTCGCTCCAGCATGGTATCAAGTTGTTCGGGCGACAGACCCAGCTGTTCAGCAAAATGCGATATTATTACCGTGCGCTGTAGCGGAGATGATGCAGCCTTAATCAATGGTCGCAACTCTTCAACAATTTTACTCTTGCCATTTAGGGTCAGCCCAAACTCATTCACGAGCTGATTAAAAACAAACTCAGGTAACGACTCAGCTTCCGCAACAAGTTGCTCCACCGCAGCCAGCCCTTTTTCTCGAACATAGGTATCAGGATCGTGTTCAGACGGCAGCAAAGCTATCCGCCCTGAAATCTGCTCCGCCAGAAAATGGGGAACAGACCGCACAGCAGCCTTTACGCCGGCGTCATCACCGTCAAATAGCAGCACAACCTCATCTGCAAATCGCTTCAGCAGCCGCAACTGATCACGGGTAAGGGCAGTTCCAAGTGGTGCGACCACATTTTCACAGCCATGACACACCAAAGATAT
Source organism: Desulfopila sp. (assembly GCA_041582995.1). GTDB lineage: Bacteria > Desulfobacterota > Desulfobulbia > Desulfobulbales > Desulfocapsaceae > Desulfopila. The sequence continues at coordinate 18,050 of JBFHGS010000018.1, forward strand.
CAAATCAAAATTCCCTTCGACAATAATAGCCTGATTCTTTAGTCTGATCGCGTCTTTCTGCTGATACAAGCCGAGCAAAAGTTTGCTTTTGTTATAAATGCGGCTCTCGGAAGAGTTGAGATACTTGGGCTGCCCTTCGCCGATGATTCTGCCGCCGAATCCGCACACCCGCCCACTTATCTCATAAATCGGAAAAAGTACTCTGTCCCGGAACCGGTCATAGAGGCCACCCCGTTCATTTTTTACCAGCAACCCGGCTTCCATAGCTGCGGCCTGTTCGTTCTCATGAAGTTGCCCGGCAAGAAAGCCCCAGCCTGCAGACTCCACAGCCGGAGCATAGCCTAACCCGAATCTGTCCTGAATCTGCGTTGGAATACCTCTCTTTTCGAGATACGCACGACCAGCCGCTGCATGAGAGGAAGTGTTCAGATATTGCCGATATATTTCTGCCGCTTTTTGGCTGACAGTATACATCTGCTTACGGAATCGCTCCTGTTTTTCCTGTTCCGGCGACCGTTGTTTCTCTGGAAGAAGTATAGAATATCTTGCAGCAAGTTCCTTTAACGCAGTAGGGAAATCCAAATTGTGATATTTCATCATGTATGAAAAAACATCACCGGATTCACCACAGCCAAAACAGTGGAAAAATTGCTGACCTGCATGAACCGAAAATGATGGCGTACTCTCTCCATGAAAAGGGCAGAGGCCGAGAAACCTCGCTCCACTTTTTTTCAGATCGACAGTTTCACCAATGATCTGTACAATGTCAGCACGTTCTTTTACGCGGGCAACTATTTCCTCTCGTGATTCCTGTAAAGCCATTATATTTTCAATATATTTTGGAAGGGAGATTTATCTGGACTCATCAGCTACTATAATTATTACCCGTTGAACAATCCATGCAAATCCTACTGATCTGCAGTCTTTTCTCCAGCTGCGGACTGCATCAACCGCAATCGTATCCATGCACGACATAACTGAAATACTCGCTTTTGAAGTCAAAAAGGAAATGGCAGACCGCTACTTCGGCTTTCGCAAACGCATTGAAGACGACACTGTCGCCTACAGCGAAAGGCTCGCACTCTCTTCCCTTGAGCTTGAAAATAAAATAGGATTCGCGCTGATTCGTATCTACATTCTATTGGGCAGGGAAACGCTGATATCCTCTTTCCTCAGTCTTGTCGGGCTGCCCCGGGATTTCTTCTATGACCGGTATATACTTGAGTCACCAACCATACGTAAACGTGTTTTTACCGGTATAGCTTATCGGGGTCTCACCTGGAAGCGTGGTTTCAGGAACATGTTTTACGACACATACGATAATCTTGCCGCATACATTGACGAATATCGCAAGACAGTAACAGAGCTCACTGAAGAACAGGAAACTATCAGAGAACAGATTAACCTTTTTTATAGAAAAAATGATATAGACAGTATTATGAACTTCATACGGCGGTTGGACAACCCTGAACCTGGCATACTTTCAAATATGCAATCAGCAGGTAACGGGGGGCCCGGCCAGAGTCTCTCTGGTCAGATGCGTCTGCACCCTCCCCTGCCGGCCTGTGAAGTATTGCCTACAATTGCTCCGCTACCACCGCAGAAAACCATACAGCGGGAACTTAAACAGTTAGTGAAATCCGCAATGGAAGAACAGGCCGGTCTTGACCTGAAAGCCTTGACGAAAACTGTATAAGGTCAGAAACACATGCAACAGGTTTTTAAGAGATCACTCTTGCAAACACCATTATATTGCACCGTAGCCCTTTAATAACGGTGAATGTTGTTTATTGTTACCGCTCTTTTTCGGCGAGCATGGTTAGGCGTCAGATGTGAAGAGCACACAAGGAATTGCGATGCAACTACTCGATATCAGTGCGACTATCGCGACATGTCTGATTGCCTGAGACAAATGCAGTTCACGCCTCACTCTTCACTCCTTGTATATTCAAACTGAGCTTCAGGGGTAATCAAGTCAGAATGTTGTTTTACAATTGAATTACATTGCGAGACACTAATTAAAGAGCTTTGCAACGCTATGTGACTGAGCGATTAACAAAGTTAATGTACTGAAAGAGTAAATGATATGCGATAGATAATGTTTTACAGTGCAGTATAGTTGGCTGGTATTTTTCTGCAAAGTTCGGTACTAAATGATATACCCAACATGTTAATAATAACTACCTTGATCGGCGGATGAAAAATACACTTCTGATATTCTCAAAAGAGCCGGAAACATCACACCAGATACAACATTTGTTCTGGAGCTCGCAACATGAGATAACCTTATCCTCGCCGTTAACCCCGATTCCGGCGACTGCTATACATGAAATTTTCCTGATCCTGCTTCCAGATTGCAATGCAACTCTACTTCACGATCTGAATGCACTGAATATACCTCCTCACATCCCTGCCCTTGTCCTCGGTACTCATGAATCCCCCCCTTCTTTTTTACACGATGACACGTCCGGCCGGCTCATTGATTTTCTTGAAGACTATTCGGACCAAGACAGCCTTAAGCTAAAAATCAGTTTTCTTCGAAAAGTAGCTAAGCTCAGTTTTGAACACGCCAGTTATCTCAAAAACCACGATGCATTTCTCGACTGGTTCACCTCCAGAGACGGACTGACTGGCCTTTACAACCGACATCACTTCAACAAAACCCTTCACAATCAATTCCAGATCGCTATCGACGAAAGTACAGATCTATCCATCCTCATAATTGATATAGATTATTTTAACGAAATCAATAAAACATGTGGTCAGAGCTTTGGTGATTTCGTACTTAATGTTATCTCGTCACGACTCACCAGTTCCACACGCAGTGAAGATATATGCTTTCGTCTCTCCGGCGGCGACTTTGTCGTTCTAATGCCCGGTGTAGATCTTATTACTGCTCGTACAGCAAGTGAAACAATTGTCAGCAACTGTACACAACAGCCATTTTGTAGAAATGAGATAGAACGCAGAATTACACTCTCAATAGGTATAGCATCCTATGCCACACATAATCCGAACAACGTTGATGAATTCGTCAACATGGCAGAAACTGCTCTTTTTAAAGCGAAAGCTGATGGTCGGGACCGGATTTACGTTTATGCCCCACGAGAAGCCAATAGTCAACAACCTGCTCACAACGATTTCGATTCGATTAAAGTCACTATCAATCGCATTCTTGAGAAAACCCGACACTCTGCAATTACCTCCCTGCAACTACTGGCACGTGATATTGCCGGTCCGCAACACAGAGATCATGTTGACCGGGTAAGTCGCTATACTGAGATGCTCTGCACTCAACTTGGGCTGCCACCGGCCATCATCCGAACCTTGCAAAACTCAAGCATCCTCTACACCAGCATCCGGTACCTCATCCATAACGATTTGCTCTCCAAGGAGGAAACATTTACAACTCAAGACAGAGAGATCATGGAAGACTTCCCGTATAAACTCTCTGAAGTTGTAGATGTTTTTGATTATTTCTCACAGGAACGGTTGATTCTACTTACACGGAGCGAAAAATTTGATGGCAGTGGCTATCCCGAAGGCCTCAAAGGCAACGAGATACCTCTTGGTGCCCGGATTGTGAGCATAGTCGATTCATTTGCCGCGATGGAGGCCGACAGGCCATATCGGGACAGGTTTCAACCGGAAGATATCCTGAATGAACTGCAAAAAGAGGCGGGCAGGCAGTTTGACCCGTTCCTTGTCCTGAAGCTGCTCGATACAATAGAAAAACATAATCTTCTGGATATACCTGAAACAGATATCGCCGCAATCCGCGCAGAATTGCTTAAACTCAACACCAAAGCTGACTCATGACAGAATCAAATCTTGCAGCAATAATCAGGCAGGTGGATAATTTTCCAGCGCTCCCTGAGACTGTCAATAAGGTTATGGCCGTCACCGGTGACCCTGAAAGTACAGCCAGTGACCTCATGCATGCCGTATTACCTGATCAATCCATGTGCGCCACAATTCTGAAAATTGCCAATTCTGCTTTTTTCGGCATGCCTCGGCAGGTGGCAACTATTGAGAAAGCAGTGGTTATTCTCGGCTTCAATGAAATTCGTAACATTGTACTCGGCAAGGCCGTTTTCACATCCTTTCAGAATCTCCAGAAACAGAGCAAAGAAAGCACCAATCTGTTCTGGGAACATAGCTTTACGTGCGGTTTGTCGGCAAAAATCATTGCCGAACATCTTCGCTACTCAGCAAGTGAGCTCTTTGTCGCAGGCCTCATTCACGACATCGGCAAGCTTGCCATGCTCATGACATTTCCCCAGGACTACAACCTGCTGTTCGATATTTCAGAACCGCATAGGTTCAAGGGAATCCTGCATGAACACGCCGAATATTCGACCAGCCACGACGAAATTGGCATGCGAATTCTGAAACGGTGGCTCTTTCCTGAGCAGTTATTGATGGCCACCGGTTATCACCACGCCCCTGAACAAGCCCCATCGCATCGGGCCTACCCGATAATTGTCCAAATGGCCGACATGCTCTCACTCATGCACTGCAGCCCTGACGATCTTACACGTAAAGACGTAATCACAATCTTTACAGACTTTATCCCGGAAAGTCGTGAACTATGGCTGAGGAACGGTCTGCCATGGGACTCTGAGATAATTGGTGAATGGTATGAACAACTACAAGAATACCGCCAGCGTGACCAAGCTGTCCTTGACATTATAATGTCCTGATGAACATAAGTACCATTAAACGAACTATTCGCAACACTAAGCGACTCGCAGAAATCATTAAAGTTCTGTCCAGGTTCGGCTTCCAGCAGGTCATCCTTGACACCGGCTTATACCGGTTACTTGACCTTGTTAAAGAGGATGTCGCCGAGGAGATAACTCCCTCCGCTGCCGATCAGCCACGGCCTGTTCGGTTTCGTCTAGCGCTTGAGGAGCTGGGTCCAACATTTATCAAGCTCGGCCAGATTCTTTCAACTCGTCCTGACCTCATTCCACCCACATGGGCTGACGAGTTGAAAAAACTTCAGGACCGTTGCACCAACGTTCCATACAGTGACATTCACAGTGTTCTTGTGAGTGAGTTTCCGGAAGGTTTACACACTCTTTTCAGCAACATTGAAGAGGCCCCGCTCGCGGCTGCCTCCCTTGCCCAGGTTCACCGGGCCAAGTTGAAAGACGGCACTGAGGTCGTCCTGAAAGTACTCAGGCCCGGCAGCAGGAAAATGGTTGAGGAGGACATGTCACTTCTTGAAGGACTGGCTCAGATTGTTGAGCAATACTTCTCTGACCTCGGTTACAGCCCGATTGCTGTTGCCAAGGAATTCTCCCGCGAGTTGCTAAAAGAGATCAACCTCATCCACGAAGGGCAGTCTACAGACCGGCTACGAAGATATTTTGCCGATGATCACACGGTCTACTTTCCGACTGTTTACTGGCAGTCAACCACCAGAAATGTACTGACCCTTGAGGAAATCAAAGGGCGCCTGCTCTCCACACTGCAACCCTCCGACCTTTCTCGGGCAGAACGGAGAACTATTGTCGCCCGTGGCACTGATGCAGTGTTTGCCCAATGTCTGCAATATGGCTTTTTTCATGCAGACCCACATCCCGGCAACATTATATTAAAAGACGATAACAGTATCTGCTTTATCGACTGTGGCATGACCGGTCAACTTGATCGTCAGACCACAAACCATCTTATAGATCTGGTCGCAGGTGTCATCAAAGGCGATATTGACAAACTCTGCCGGGTGGTCATCGAACTCACCGATGCCGACCCGGCCATCACCGACCGGCGGGATTATCGCACCGACCTGCAGCATCTCGTCAGTCAATTTCAAAACACCGCCCTCAAGCATCTGGATATCGGTTCTCTGCTCTCCGAATTCTTCAGTATGTTGCAACGTTATCAGATCAAATGCCCTGGAGATCTCATACTCTTAACCAAAGCTCTGACGACTATCGAAGGTGTGGCAGAACAGTTTGATCCATCTTTTGATGTCCTCGCGCATGTGGAACCACGAATCCAGGAAATTGTCATAAGCCGCTATGGCATGAATGCCATTAAGGACAGAATGCAGAAAACCTTGTCCGGATACCTGGAACTGTTTGAAGACCTTCCTGCAGACCTTCAGCGCTTCCTCGGTTATTTCCGCCACAGCCGCTTCACCCTGAATCTAGAACTCAAACGAATTGAACACCTCGCCGATAAAATTGATCTCGCCAGTCGAATCATGGGCATGGCAATGATCATCTCGGCCCTCATTGTCGGCTCATCGATTCTTATACTCGCAGACAGAATGGCTCACGAACCCGGTTTTCTCGGAACTCTCGGAATCCTCGGCCTCATTCTGGCTGGAGTAAATGCCGCCGGATTCGTTGCCTCGTTTCTGCTGCCAAGAAAACGCAAATAATTTTCAGGGACATATCTGCATATGTCCCTGAGCATAACTACACAAAATCCGGATCTATAACCTTAATCATCGCATATCCGCCTTGAATTATACGGGTATTAGTTATTCCTGCAGAATCCAGAAAAACCTGGGCCTCATAAGCACGTGGACCGGTATCACATAATATTGAAATAGGCTCTTTTCGGGGAATCTCCTTGGTCCTCTGACGCAACTCGCCTTGCGGAATATGTAACCACTTCTCTTTATATTTATCTTTACCAGCCGATGCCTCACGCTCACCGCGAATATCGAGTATACGTGTTTCCCCCCTGGCAAACTGGTCGAGAAATTCACACGCCTCCACAGGGCGATTTTTACCACACAGGATATTATCGAGCGTATTCCCCACATTGTTCACCACATCCATTGCGGAAGAAAATGGCGGTGCATATCCAGTTTCAAGAGTACATATATCATCCACATCAACACCATGTTCCAGCAAAACCGCAATGCTGTCCACGCGGGCTTTAATTGCATTGCCATTTTTCCCGGCAGCCTGAACTCCGATAATATTCCTGCTCTTTCGATCAGCAATAAGAGTCATATAGATGAGTTCGGAATTCGGATAAAAATGGGCATGATCTGCCTGGGAAACTGTTGCGGATATCGGTTCGTACCCGGCTTCCACTGCCTTCTCGGCAGTAAGGCCCGCGGTCGCGACCCCAAGCTCAAAGACTTTCATACAAAAAGTACCGACCGTACCCTTAAACTGACTGCTGCCGCCATGTATATTTGTGGCGATTATCCGCCCCTGCCTGTTAGCAAGGGAACCAAGCTGCATTGGCGTTTTTCCGCCACTCACAAGGTTCGTCAGTTCCACGCAGTCGCCACCAGCATAAATATGCGGATCGCTGGTACGCAATCGTTTATCCACAAGAATACCACCACTCCGACCTATAGACAATCCAGCTTCTACAGCGAGACGTGCGTTCGGCCGTGCCCCTGTAGCCAGAACAACAAGATCACATTGTATTTTTCCGCTTCCTGTATATACGACATGTTCATGACCTTCAGGTTCTTGCTCTATTTTTTGCACCCGCTCCTGCAGCAGTACTGTAACGCCACTCTTTATAAGCTCCTTCGTAACAATTCGGGCGATATTATTATCAAGGGCCATAGGCAGCACATGGTTAGCCTGTTCGATAAGAGTTGTATCCACACCCCACAAGTCAGTTAGGGCCTCTGCAATTTCAACCCCAATTGCTCCTGCTCCTATCACCACTGCCTTACCGACTTTCCCTTCTTTCATCAGGTTTTTTATCTGCTCTGCCTGATGTAAATTGGCGACAGTATAGACTCTTGGCAGATCAATGCCCGGAATAGGTAATCTGAAAGGAGTTGCACCTGTCGCCAGTACAAGGTCGTCATACGGCATGAAACCAATTTCGCCACTTTTAACGTCTTTAACCTGTACCTTTCTGTTTACTCTGTCAATTGACAGTGCCTCCATTTCAGTACGTATGCTTACACCTTTACAATCAGAAAAAAAGTCCTTATCCCGAATAGCATGAGATGTTGTCGAATAGAGATCTTCAAGATCATTGATATCTCCACCCACATAATAGGGAATACCACAGCCGCCATAAGAAATAAGATTGTCGCGATCAATTACGGTTATTACAGCTTCCGGATCAAGCCTTCGCAGACGACAGGCCACTTTGGGGCCAAGCGCCACAGCGCCTACTATTATTACCCGCTTACCCATATTTCCTCCTGCTTTTCACAACTCTAAAGTTTTAAATATAGGCCAGGGAAACAGCAGTGTTCTCACTGGTCTGCACACTCCTTTACGTCATGAGCCTGTCAGACTCTCAAGAAAATGGGACATTGAGTGCATATTTTCGTAAATTCTTGACGAATACCATCACTCTTCGTCAAAAATTTACGATAACATGGACGTATTTCCATTTTTAGCAGCAGATTCATTTCTGAGTCCTTCAAACTCCTGAATTGCGCACCTATGCAGATACGCATATGCACACATCATAAATCAACATATGCACATTTGAAAGCTTTTCCTGACCACAGAGGGCAGTTATCTCATATTAAATATTTTAATCAATAATTTAAGAATATTAGCGACATACTGCAATGTAGGAGGGACAGGAAAGCGGATTTCCAAGGCAGGACAAATTCTGCAATCTGTGGCAAGGTGCAGATTGCAGAAAATACGGACAGGTTGTCTAATCAGGGTTTTTCTTTACGCTACTGCTCTGCAGATTTTAAGAAAGCTATCTGCTTCAAGACTTGCAGAACCGACAAAAATTCCTGACAGTGTCTGCAGCCTTAAGTACTCTTCAGCATTGTCAGGAAGGATTGAACCTCCATAAATCACCGCACGCTTCGGGTAGATTCCCCGAATAAAGTCTACAGACTCTAAAACCTTTTCAGGCGACTCGGGAATCCTGAAACTCAAAGCGTCCACAGGACAATAGGCAATGATAATGTTTTCATTGTCAATGTCGGATAAAGCCGTGAGTTGAGACATTGCATACGGTTGATCAACACAAACGATAGGCCGCAGCCCTGCATCAACGGCCTCACCGACTTTATTCGTCACATCCAGAGACGTTTCGTGAAAATATCGCCTGCGATCTGAATGCCCAACAATGACAAAGTCAACGAGTCCCTTAACCATATCAGCTGCAACAGCACCGGTGTATCCACCCTTAGGAAAAGGCGAAATATCCTGGGCAGCAAGGTACACATTATCAAGCTTAAGATCCCGCACATGACGAGCAAGGTTTTCCAGACAGACAAAAGATGGAGCTACAACAATATCAACGTTTTCAACAGGCCTGTAACCTTCTGCGAAGGTATCGAACCATCGACGTGCTTCATCGTAATTCTTATGACATTTCCAATTACCAATAATAAATCGTCGCCCATCCTCTTCAGCAGCAGTATTCAGCATTTTTGGCTCACCCTTGAATAATCGACTCAATATGCCCACGGAGTTCCTCTATTGTAGTACCGGAAATTCGAAATATCTTACGACGCGATGTCTGACCCGAATGCAACTCAACGTCACGCTTTGCCACACCGAGCGATTTTGCCAGGAAAGCAATAACCGCCTTATTTGCCTTACCGTCTACTGGCGCAGTCGTCACTGCAATTTTGAGACTTTCACCGTATATGCCACTAAAGATGTTACGCGACGCTTTCGGCTGTACATGCACCGCGAGCAGGATGGTTTCATCAGGACCGGGACTAAGATATGGCATCACGTTATCTTCCGGCAGGAAATAGAGGCAAACATACACCGTACAGTATTGTCTGCCTCAAAAAGATTTATCTCATTACCCCTCTATCTCAGCTAATATCGTGAGACTTCAGGTGAGAGGAGTGCACAACGATTTATGCTGCAACTACTCATTTTTTTAAAGCAAAGACTGTGATTCGTTGAGCTACCTGCGAGAAATCCAGTTCACGCTTCACTCTTCACTCCTTGCTCCTCACCTGTTCAAGCTGAGATTCAGGGGTAATCAGAACAATGTATACGGTAAATCTTACTTAACACCCAGTTCTTTCAGGTCCGCATCTTCAAGCGCATCATCGTCATTGAGTGATATTGACTGAAAAAGATCTGAGAGATCTTCGTCGCTTTCAACCTCGGATCCTTCATGAACAATGTCAAGTTGATCTAGATAGGAATTGAGAATTGCTTTCAACTCTTCACGTACCTGTTTTTTTCTTAGCTGCAACTCTTCAATCTGCAACGGCAGAATCGACAATTCTTCTTCCGCCTCTTTTCTGAACGATTCTACTTCCTCATGAGCTTCAGCGACCAGAGCTGCGGCCTCTGCCGTGGCCTTTCCCCGCATGTCATCAGCAAATTTCTGAGCGGCAACCAGGGTCGCCTTAAAATCAACCTCTTCCTGTTTGAGTTCTTTCAGCTGCCCTTCAAGAGTCTCAATTTTCGCCTGAAGTTTTTCAGTCTCATTACTGGACTCAGAAGCCAGATTCTGATTATCGTCGATGCGCCCCTTCAGCATTTCAACCTCCTCACGGAGCACTGTTTCCTGACGCTCCCAGGCTTCCTGCTGAATTGCTTTCTCAAGCTCAGACTCATCGACTTTCTTCTCAAGTTCTTCAACTTTCAGCTGCAGATCAGCTATAATTTCATCCTTATCAAGAAACTGTTTAACACTGGTTTCATAACGCTCATCGCGTTCGCTTGCTTCTTTGGCAAGATTTTCTTTTTCATGCCGTAATGCCTGAGCTTCTTCATGGAGCTCGGCATACTCTTCTTCCTGCTTGCGTCGCAGTTCATGCAGCTCGAAAAATTCCTCTGCCAGCAGTTCCAGGTACGCCTTAACCTCTATAGCGTCGTACCCCCTGAACTTAACCTGAAATTCCTGATCTTTTATGGCTTGTGGAGTAATAGACATTACAGTGCTCCATTGCTGGTAAAGTTAGCGGTTATTAACGGCAGATATCATCCCATTCCCATTGCTATCTGCTTCATGGTCGGTACCAGAAAACTCTGCAGAAACATAATTACCATGATGAGAATCATTGGTGAAAAATCTATTCCGCCCATACTCAATGGCAGAAAATTACGAATCCGACTCAAGAGTGGTTCAGTCGCTTCGTAGAGAAAACGCACAATCGGATTGTATGGGTCGGCATTAACCCATGAGATAATAGCCCTGCCGATAATGATCCACATATATGCTGAAAGAATGAAATCAACAATTCCGGCCAGGGCCATCATAAAATTATTTACCACAAACATTGTATCTCCTTATCTCTCAGGCCACCCGGCTACCTGTGTTCACCTTAATACCAACAGTTGCCAGTACCAGTCGTTCTTCGCCATCCACCTCTGTCTTCGCGGCCAGCACCATACCCTCTGAAGCAACTCCCATGAGCTTTGTCGGTTTAAGATTAGCCACGATCAGCACCTGCAACCCCACAACCTCTTCCGGGGTATAATGCTGTGCTATACCGGCGACAATAGTCCTCTCCTCCGGAGCATGAACTGTCAGTTTCAAAAGCCGGTCCGACTTCTTTATATTTTCGGCAGCAACAACTTCCGCAACCCTGATTTCCACTTCCTTAAACTGTTCGAATGTGATCAAACCTTCACTGGCGACCGGAAGACTCTTCTCAGACTTCTTCTCTTTTTTCTTCGGCTGCTGTTCAGTTGCGTCCATATGCTTTTTCACATCCATACGCGGGAAAAGCGGTTCTATGTCCTGAACCCTAAGTCCTGGTTTCAGCACATTCCACTTTCCGCCAGCTTCAAGCAGTAGAACTGCCGGATCTTCTGCAGCAATTCCAAGACCGGCAACCATTTTTTCTGCAGTAGCAGGCATCACTGGTTTTAACACTAATGCAAGCAGACGCAAACATTCCATGAGATTGTAAAGAACGGTATTAAGTCTGCCGACAGATTCCTTATCTTTTGCCAGAGCCCAGGGCTCATTTGTAACTATGTATTTATTGGCGTAACTCACCAGTTCCCAGACCGCCTGCAAACCACGATGAAACTGAAAATCTGCCATTGTCTCCTGATACGTTGCCACCATTTTTGCAGCAAGCTCACGGAGTGTTATATCTGATTCTTCTTCATCCTGCGGTGCGGGTACCACACCATCACAATACTTCTGCAGCATCGCCAGTGAACGACTGTAAAGATTACCCAGATCATTGGCCAGATCTGAGTTTTTTCTGGCAATTATAGCCTCACTGCTAAACGATGAATCGAGACCGAAAGACATCTCGCGGAGGGTGAAATATCTCAGAGTATCAACGCCATAGGCATCAACAAGTTCTTTCGGACGGACGACATTACCGATACTCTTCGACATTTTTGTATCATCCACATTCCAGTAACCATGCACATGCAGTCTCTTATAAAGCGGAACCTCCATGGAAAGCAGCATGGTCGGCCAGTAGATTGCATGCGGTTTCAGGATATCCTTGGCAATGACATGCTCGGCAACAGGCCAGTATGTCGAATAATCTGTACCATCGGGATAACCAAGGCCGGTAAGATAATTAATCAGCGCGTCAAACCAGACATACGTGACGAAAGTATCGTCGAAGGGAAGTTCAATGCCCCAGGTCAGACGTGATTTAGGCCGCGAAATACATAAATCTTCCAGCGGTTCACTCAAAAACGAAAGTACCTCATTACGATACCGCTCCGGACTGATGAAATCAGGATTCGCGTGGATATGATCAATCAGCTGCTGCTGATATTTTGACATCCTGAAAAAATAGTTCTGCTCGGCAATTTCCTGCGGTGGCTGCTGATGATCAGGACAGTTGCCATCCACTAGTTCCTTTTCTGTTAAAAAACGTTCACACCCGCGACAGTACAAACCTGAATATTCATCAAAATAGATGTCACCTTTGTCATAAACCTTCTGCAGAATAGCCTGCACAGTAGCAATATGATCGCTGTCAGTTGTACGGATAAAATTATCCGGGGTAATCTCTAATATCGGCCAGGTGTCACGAAACATCCCGCTGATCCGATCTGCGTACTGCTTCGGCTCGACGTTTTCCTTAAATGCAGCTTCGGCGATCTTGTCACCATGTTCATCGGTTCCAGTTTGAAACCGGACATCCTCACCGCACACACGACGAAACCTGCTGTAGGTATCCGCCACGATGGTAGTGTACGCATGGCCGAGATGCGGCTGAGCGTTAACGTAATAAATAGGGGTTGTGATATATGTCGTCATGGGAATATTCCGCCTGAAGCGACCTGACAGTCGCCTTACATTTGTAAAGAAGCCTCTGTAATTATTCTTTATTCTTTTTCTCTTTTTTCACGACTTTGTCAACTCGGATAACCTCATAGTCCTGCCATTCGGAACTCTCGAGAGTTGCCTCTTCGCCCTTTTCAGTCTGTACCAGAATAGACTGTTGCAACGGATTCTGCCGACGCACTTTATACGTCTTGCCCCCGACTTTTATTCGGCGTCCGGGTTTTGGCATACCTTTCCGTTGTTGACGATATGTATCGTACTCATAGGTAAGACAACAGAGCAGACGATTACACAGACCTGAAATTTTCGAGGGATTCAGGGGCAGATCCTGCTCCTTGGCCATCTTAATAGAGACAGAGTCAAATTTTTTTATAAACGATGAGCAGCAGAGCTCCCTTCCGCAGGTCCCCATACCGCCAATCATCTTGGTTTCATGACGAACCCCGACCTGTCGCATCTCTACTCTGGTACGGAACTCTTGAACAAGATCTTTTACCAGTTCACGGAAATCGACTCTGTTATCTGCGGTAAAGTAGAAAATGATCTTACTGCCGTTAAAAAAACGCTCTACACGAACAAGCCGCATATCCAGCTTATGGCGATCAATCAGTTGCTGACAAATGGCAAAAGCACGCTCTTCAAAAGGGGAAATTGTTTCGTATCGTTCAAATTCCTCAGCATTGGCCTGCCTGGCGATTTCATAGCTGGCCTGCTGGTTCCCAGCCTTACAACCACACATCGGCGCAGGACCGGCAATAATGGCAGGTTCCAGTCCATGCTCAGTTTTCACCATCACAATTTCATCACGTACCATACCCGCAACATTCGAAGATGCGGTAAATATCTGCCCATCCATGCGAAAGCGGATCCGGTAGTATTCCTGCATTTCATCCGAGGTTGCAGATTCAGCATCTATTTCACTATCCCTGTTATCAGACATTGGGTACTCTTTCCTTCATATAAGTGTTTCTTCGTGCAGATGAAACAACAACACTTCGCACACGAGGGTACGGTTACAGTTTCGCTTCAGTTCCTTTTCGGCCCTGTCGATCGCCTGAAGTTTAGCAAAAAGGTCCTCAGAACTCCAGCTTTTCAACGTTTTCCCAGGATCTAGACCAAATCCATACAAACCCGAATGACTCCCTGAGCCACTCAAAACAAAAAGCGTATCCCTGAGCCACAACCTTAACAGTCCCAGGAGCGGCAGCAGATGCTCTTTTAATTCCGCCATCTCTTCAGCAACCTTCAGCAACAAACCAACATCGCGATTAGCGTCTATCTGCGAGTCGCAGACTGCTGAAAGAACCTTGCCCAGCATTCCTATCATCTCGGTCTTATGCAGCATAAGAGCCTGTCCGGGACTCCCTTCCGCCAGGCGCGACAGCAAGCGTGCACTTTCAGGTTCAAGCTCCGGTTGACGGGCCAGTATTATACTTATGCTATCCGCTTCCGTCAGACCATAAAACGGAATAACCTGACATCGGGAGGATATCGTCGTGAGTATCTCCTGTGAAGCCTCAGCTGTAAGGATGAGAAGATTTGCCTGCGGTGGTTCTTCAAGCGTTTTCAGTAGACTGTTTGCAGCTTCCTGCCGCATGGTGTGCACGTCTTCGAGCAGGATAATACGCAAATCCGATTCATAAGGGGGGTAACTCAGGGCGCGACACATCTCGCGTATCTGGTCTATCTTGATGGTCCCCTTCTCGGGTTGAACCACCAAAAAATCTGGATGGTTGCCGGAAAGGAATTTTTTACAGGAGGAACAGACTCCACAAGCACGGCCAGACTCCTGGCCGCGACAGTTCAAAGCAGCGGCAACACCACGGGCAAAGAGACGCTTGCCTACACCGTCAGGTCCTTTGAAAATGTAAGCATGCGGCAGTCTTCCTGACGTCATGGTACGAGACACAAGATTCCGGGCCTTCTCCTGACCCAGCACTTCTGTAAAGCATAGTATCGGCTTTGGGTTTCCCATACTGCCCGAATATTACCCTGATTGCATTGGTGTTAGAACAGTGACTGCTGTTTAGCAGGTACTGGGTCCTGTTTTGTCTCTGTGAGTTTCTGTTCTTCCTGAAGCGCATTTAAATAAAGATACCGCTCCAGAGAGCGTTGATAATCACTCCAGTTCATTTCGGCGCTGTTCATCTTGCGACGAAGTTGCTCAAGCACATTCATTTTCGAATCGAGTTCATCTATATAATTGAGCAGAAAAGCTTCGACGGTCATGGGTACTGCCGGCGAACCATACTCCTGCCGCCCATGATGGCTGAGGATAAGATGTTGCAAACGCTCAAGCAACTCCTCAGGAAAATCCCGAATTTTCGCAGCAACATTACCGACCAGTTCACTGCCGATAACCAGATGACCTTTCAGCCTGCCGCGGTTGGTATAGTCGATAATACCGTTTTCCATGTACAGCTCTTCGACCTTACCGAGGTCATGGAGCAGCGCCCCGGCAATAAGCAACGATCTGTCGACCCCTTCGTAATGGCTTGCCAGCATATCAGCGACCTTAGCCATGGAAAGTGAATGCTCCAGCAAACCACCCAGATATGCATGATGGATACCTTTAGCTGCCGGAGAATCCTGAAATTTCTGCCAGATTTCATCTTTTTTGAAGAAATGATTCAGCAGTTTTTTCAGGTATGGATTCGCCACCGACCGGGCAAGAACCTGCAGTTCAGCAGCCATCGCCGACCGATCGTGATGTGTTGCCGGCAAAAAGTCAGCCAGATTCACCTGATCTCTTGCAACAGCCGCAATGTCGTCTACCTTCAGCTGCAACTTTTCCCGGTACGACTGCACAGAGCCGATAATATGAATACATTCACCGGGTTTACAGATTTCCTGAAACCGCTCTGCGTTGTCCCATACCGGACCACCCAGTTCACCGCTTTTATCCATAACGGTGAGTATCAGATACGGTTTTCCGGCTCGTGTTTCCGAGAGCCGGGCCGACTTGACCATAAACTGGTCATCGATCCGCTGCCCTTCTTCCAGCTGTTCGATAAAAGTTGTTTTTGCCATGTCGCTGACCGCGCTTTATCAGACGTTAAATCGAAAATGCATGCAGTCGCCGTCCGCTACCACATATTCCTTCCCCTCAACCCGCATCAGACCTTTATCCTTGGCCCCGTTTTCGCCACGGCATTTCACGAAATCATCATAGGCAATAACCTCAGCCCGGATGAAACCATGCTCGAAATCGGTGTGGATCTTACCCGCAGCCTGTGGAGCTTTGGAACCAATCGGTACGGTCCAGGCCCGGGTTTCTTTTTCACCAACGGTAAAGAACGTCTGCAGGCCAAGTAAACCATATCCTGCTTTTATAAGGCGGTTCAAGCCCGGTTCGGTCATACCGAGATCCTGCAGAAATTCCTGCTGTTCCTCCGGTTCCAACTGGCTCAGTTCCTGCTCGATAGAGCCTGCGATCATTACCATGGTTGCGTTTTCTTCTACTGCAGCCAGCTCAAGCTTGCGCACAAAGTCATTACCGTCGATAACATCATCTTCAGTAACGTTTGCGACATAGAGCACAGGTTTTGTCGTGAGCAATGTGAGGTCTTTCAGCAATGCTTCTTCCAGTTCACTTTCGACTTTTATCTTTCGTGCTGGCTGCCCTGAATCAAGTAAAACCTGGAGACGCTCCAGAAACGCCGCCTGCGCCTTGAAAGTACTGTTTCCTGATTTAGCCATAGACTGCGCTTTCTTGAGTCTTTTTTCAACCGAATCAAGATCCGACAGAATCAACTCCATGGTGATCACTTCACGATCGCGATTCGGATCAATAGAACCTTCGACATGCACGATATTGTCGTCTTCAAAACAGCGGACAACATGAACAATCGCCTCTACCTGACGAATATGACCGAGGAACTGATTTCCAAGTCCTTCACCCTTGCTGGCTCCTTTGACAAGTCCCGCGATATCAACGAACTCCATCTGTGTATTGATTTTTTTTCTGGTCTTGGCGATATCCGCCAGAATATCGAGCCGCTCATCCGGAACCGGTACGACCCCAACATTTGGTTCGATAGTACAGAACGGATAGTTTTCAGCATCTATCCCAGCCGCGGTCAAAGCATTAAAAATCGTCGACTTTCCTACATTTGGCAAACCAACAATACCACAACGAAAACCCATTACCACAACTCCTTCCACTTCTATGACAGCAGGCTTTTTAAAGCCTGAATGCTGTAATTCTCATAAAAAAATCAAACAGCAGGTTGCGACAATTCTCAGGCTGATCAGCCATCACCGCTCCGATACTATCTGATTTCATAGCTTTTGCAGACATAAACTGCAGAACAGAGTATGATACACGGAATACACATAAAACGCCCACATTTTCAGTCAGGGCTCTACAGCACCACTTCAGCCAACATCAAGAACTGATCTTATGCATACTCTGTTCAGTAATTGCACCCTCTTTACCGCTCCGGGTGTTCCGCTCATACCTCATGCGTATCTTCTCACTTCCGGTTCCATCATTGCCAAAACAGGAACAATGGCTTCTTTGCCTGAGATACCTGCCGAAACCAGATGCATTGATTGTTCGGGCAAATTACTCATGCCGGGACTCATTAACGGCCACAACCATTGTGCCATGACACTCTTTCGCGGTCTCGCTGATGATCTAGAACTTTCAGAATGGTTACATGGTCATATCTTTCCGGCTGAGAAGTTGCATGTGAGTAGAGAAATGATCTACTGGTCCTCACGACTCGCAGTGGCCGAAATGCTGCTTTCCGGCACCACCTGCGTTGCGGATGGCTACTTTTTCTCAGGAGACTCAGCCAGAGCCCTGCGAGATTGCGGTATGCGAGCGGTAGTTGGTCACGGAATTGTCGACTTCCCGGCACCATCCGTCCCCGATCCCAGAAAAAATATCGATACAGTCGCCGAATTCATTGACGAATGGTTTGATAAAGACCCGCTTATCACTCCTGCAGTCTTTGCACATGCCCCGTACACCTGCTCTCCGGGAACACTTACCAAAGCAAAAGCCCTTGCTGACAGAAGAGGTGTACGTTTTTTTACGCATCTGGCTGAGAGTGTAAAAGAACCGGATATGATTATTGACATGCAGGCTGCCACTCCGCTCAAACATCTGGCGGCCCTCGAACTTCTTGACAGCAACAGCGTTCTTATTCACGCTGTCTGGCTTAACGATGATGATATTGGAATTCTGGCTGAAAGTGGCGCCAATGTTGTCACCTGCCCACAGAGCAACCTCAAACTAGCCTCCGGCGTGGCCCGAATCCCTGAAATGCTGAACAGTGGCATCACTGTCGGACTCGGTACTGACGGGTGCGCCTCTAACAACGGGCTTGATATGTTTCGTGAGATGGACATTCTGGCCAAAATCTACAAAATGACCAGACTCGATGCCACAACCCTGCCGGCCCGCCAGGTTATGCAGACCGCAACGACAGCCAATGCACAACTGCTCGGATTATCCGATATCGGCCAGCTCGCTGCAGGCATGAAAGCGGATCTCATCCTTGTGGATCTGCAGAAACCTCATCTGACGCCCTTTTACACCTCAGATCTGCTTGTATATGCTGCCAGTGGCAGTGATGTTCACAGTACGATGATTAATGGTAGAATGGTCATGGAAGACCGGAAAATACTTTCATTTGATCTGGCTGAGACTGTAGCAAAAGTGAGAGAGATGGCTGAACAGATCAGAAAACATTAAGCAGAATTATTTCATACTGACCATTCCCGCATGGTCAGTATGAAACCTCGGAAACTGATCAGGAATTATCCTAATCTGATTCGTCATTTGATCTCGTGAGTACCAGTGACGTTGAGTCTATTATTTCATAATGCACTTTGTGATGATCATATTCTGAAAGAAACAGTTCTATGACACTCGTATCGTTGTCCTCATTTCCTTCCAGATCATGCTCGAGATCGTGCACCATCGTGTAGGCGAGGGTCTGATCTTTCAATTCCGCCTCTATTGTTATTTCATTGCCGCTGACACCTGATATTTTATAGATAATACTGTCCTGTCCCCCGATAAAATCTTTATCATCAAAGGCAAGTCCTACTGGTTTTACAGACTCCGGTGCCTCATCCTTATCAAAACCTGCCGGTAATATTCTATTATCCTTTGCAAAGCCGGATGCACGCAACAGGGTATATGTCACATCACCTTCCCAGTTCTCCATAATAGCTTCATAGACCTGCACCTGA
>JBFHGS010000019.1:0-34146 GCA_041582995.1 Desulfopila sp.
ATCCGTGCCGAACGGCAGAGAACTTGCCGACAAAACATTAAATGCAAGGCTTGGGATCGTAGGCGGGATATCAATACTCGGCACTACAGGTATCGTAAAACCTATTTCAGCAGAAGCCTGGACTGCGACAATAACCTCTTCAATGGATGTTGCAGTAGCTGGAGGGAGTCGTGAAATTGTGCTTTCAACAGGCAGAACATCGGAAACTGCTCTGCAGAAAACCAGCACGTTCAAACCAGAAGCGTATATAATGATGGGTGATTATCTGGAGTTTGCTCTTAAGGAATCAGGTAAATACCCTTTTACCCGTCTGCACATGGCTGGCATGTGGGCCAAGATACTTAAAGCGGCATTACACATTCCCCAGACACATGTTCGTTTTGGTGCTCTTGAGGTGCAAAACGCCATAGCGCGTATATCACAATTGAATCCAGCTAAAGATACGAATTATCTTAAAGGCGCCAACACAGCCCGCGAAATATATACGCGGCTGACGGATAATAATGATATGGGTATCATTATCAGTGTATGTGCTGCAGCAAAGGAATATCATCAGAAACTCTCAGGTTTGCCGGTGATTCTATACCTCGTTCATCATGACGGCAGCATCCCGGTAATAGTGGAGTAACGGAGTAATGAAAAAAGGCTGTATTCAACTCATAGGTGTTGATCTTGAGCCGTCAGCAAGCCTGCCGGCCTCAGCACTTGAAAAATGCAATACAATAGTTGTTTCGAAAAGATTCCGACAACTGCTCCCGGATTTGTACCCTGAGTATCAGCGCTGCGAGATAATTCCCATTACACCTCTGGAGGTTGCTATCAGCTTGATACATGAAAGATTAGCCTCAGGTGATGTTGCTGTTCTTGCTACCGGGGATCCTCTTTTTTTTGGTATCGGCAAGCGGCTGATCGATACTTTTG
Source organism: Desulfopila sp. (assembly GCA_041582995.1). Lineage (GTDB taxonomy): Bacteria > Desulfobacterota > Desulfobulbia > Desulfobulbales > Desulfocapsaceae > Desulfopila. The sequence continues at coordinate 922 of JBFHGS010000019.1, forward strand.
GACATGAAAATATATTTGTGCACCCGGCATGTTCGTCAGTCCAACATGCCTTTTCACGTTTTGGAATCCCATGGAATGACAGTTCTTTTCTAAGTCTGCATGGAAGGCATGAAAGCAATTATATTGGTACGATCCTGTCCCGAAATAAGATTGCAATCCTTACAGATAGCACCAACACACCTGATGCCATAGCTTCTGCTCTATATGAATTTCTTGGCGACGATACACCTGACACCACGCTCTATGTTGCTGAAAATCTCGGGATGAACGACGAGAAGTTGGTTTCCGGAACAATCAGTGAAATTGCTGCCAAACGATTTGGAAGCCTGTGCTGTATGCTTGTTGTTCGCAATTCAGCCCCCCCTGAAGGTCTGCCGTATTTTGGACTCAGTGAAGCAGATATTGTCCATAGTCGCGGCCTGATAACCAAAAATGAAGTCCGTGCTGCCGCAATACATGCGCTGGGAGTCCCTGCGCATTCAATATTCTGGGATGTTGGAGCTGGCTCCGGATCAGTGGGTCTTGAAATAGCACGGATGGTTCCTGACGCCCTGGTGTATTCAATAGAACGCAACACCGAACAGCATGACAATATACTTGCCAATACACAAAAATATGCTGTTCAGAACCAGAAACTTATAAAAGGCCAGGCGCCGGAAGCCCTATTGGGATTACCTGCACCTCACCGCGTTTTCATTGGTGGCAGCGGAGGTAATCTCTCTGACATAATAGCATATTGCAGCAAGAGGCTGTGTTCCGGTGGCAGAATCGTCGTTACGGGAGTTTTAGAAAAAACATGCAGGGATGCGCCAGAATATATGCATCGTGCCAGCTTAAAAGTTGACACACATCGCATTTTGGTGCAGAGAAATACCTATCCGCCATGCGAAGAGACAGTCTTTAATCCAATCACTATCATTGTAGGCCAAAAAAGTTAAGAAAGGATCTGACCGGTGAATCAAGTGCAAGAAAATCCAATTTGTTTTGTAGGGGCAGGACCGGGCGACATTGAACTCATTACCGTCAAAGGGAGACGGCTTCTTGACGATGCGGATTGTATCGTCTATGCAGGAAGCCTTGTCAACCCTCGGTTGCTCCAAGGGTGTAAGGCCGATATATTTGACTCAAAAGGTATGGATCTCGAACAGATTATCGATGTTATGCACTCTTCCTGGAAGAGAGGTGGCAGAGTAGTTCGTTTGCATACCGGAGATCCATCCATATATGGGGCAATAAAAGAGCAGATGCAAGAGCTTGATGCTCTGGATGTTCCATACCTGGTTGTTCCCGGCGTAACTTCTGCTGCCGGAGCAGCGGCAGCATTAAAGGCGGAACTCACCCTGCCTGAGATTGCCCAGACCGTCATAATCACTCGCCAGGAGGGACGCACTCCTGTTCCTGATCTGGAGAAGCTGCGGGATCTTGCACGACATCAGACAACAATGATGATTTTTCTTTCGGTCGGAATGCTTGAAACTGTAGTAAAAGAACTACAGGCTGGTGGCTATACAGAAGACACTCCTATTGCCGTGGTTGAGCGCGCTACCTGGGATAACGAACGAATTGTCCGCGGCACATTAAAGACAATCTGTCCCCTTGTGCAAGCTGAAGGTATTGTTAAAACAGCAATGATATGTGTTGGCAAGGTGTTTGGGCAAGCTGAATTGCAAGCCGCATCTAAACTATATGACAGCACCTTCAGCCATGGAACCAGAGAGGCAAGATGTGACTGAAGGACTATTTGCCAGGGATTGCAAAAGATATTGGAAAACTATGGTAGTGCCGGGACTTGTGTTTCGAGCCACAGGTCACAGACACAGCTTTTGGGTTAGCCAGTTTATCAAGGTTAGCTGGGTTTGTGGTGAGCACAAACTTGTCATGTGATATCTTGATTTGTCTGTTTTCCAAGCTACTTGCAGAGAAGTTCACGTAGAAATCTTAATATCTTGAACATTACGTTGTACTGGCGCGAAACGCCTGACAGTTCGCTTCTGGAATAATTCAGCACGTGTTATTCCGGACGAGCCAGCCTATTGGATACGCTACAAGATGGTCAACGAAAAAAATCCTCGAGGTTATACCTTATCAACCTGCACCTGTTCATGTTGTACCTGCGGGAAGGTACTCTTCTGAGAATCTTTTTGAAGCTGCAGATCTGGTCACAGAGATGAAAGAAATCAAACACTCCTTATATTCAGGAGTCGCCGCCTGAAAAGGTATTGCTTTCAGGGTAAAATAATTGCTTCACAAATTAATACCTGCTGGAGTTCGAATGGAATCTTTTGAAACACTACTTGAGGAATCAGTCAAGGTTCATGGTCATATGTGCGCAGGACAGGTGCTTGGTGTACGTATGTGCATTCTGGGTCTGCGTTGTATTGGCATTGATAACCCTAAAGGTTCTGACAGAAAAAAAATATACGTCATAGTTGAGATTGATCGATGCGCCACCGATGCTGTTCAATCAGTTACCGGTTGCAGTCTTGGTAAACGCACATTACGCTGGCTTGATTTTGGGATAATGGCAGCGACTTTTGTCAATCTTGAAACCGGAAAAGCTGTGCGCGTAACAGCACTTGAAGAATCAAGGGAACGCTCTAAAGAATACTGTGCTCATATCGTTGACAAATATGCACGTCAACTTGAGGCGTACAAGATAATGCCGAATGAGGAACTTTTCAGAGTCCAGTGGGTCAAGGTAGACATCCCGACAGAAAATCTACCGGGAAGACCATTAAGGAAAGTTCAGTGTGCTTCCTGTAATGACTGGGTGCAGGATAACCGGGATATTAAACAAGATAATAGAACTCTCTGCCGAAATTGTGCCGGGGGGCGATATTATACTGTTCTGGAAAAAACGTCATGATAAATCGTTGTAATATTAAAGAAGTGGGGTCTTGATGATTACTTTATTGGATTATGGTGCTGGAAACGTTCGCAGTGTTCGAAATGCGATACGTAAACTTGGTTTTGAAGTACGTAATGTTGAGAACCCCGAAGATATTCTCACTGCAGAAAAGCTTATCTTCCCAGGTGTTGGTAATTTCGGTGTAGTCATGCAGCGACTTGTTCGCGATGGCTTTGCAGAAAAGTTGATTGAACGCGTCAAGGCGGATAAACCTACCTTTGGGATATGTGTCGCCTTACAGACATTTTTTGAAGGAAGTGAGGAGGCTCCCGGAGTCGCTGGTCTTGGTATTATTCCCGGGCAGATAAAACGCTTTCCTGATGCAACCCTTTCCGTTCCGCAAATTGGCTGGAATGGCATCAATTTTCACAAAAACAGCCCGCTTTTCGCTGATTATTCAGGTGAAAAATTCTATTTTGTTCATTCATATAAAGCTTCACCACTTGCAGAAAATCGTGACTGGATTCTGACTACTACAGATTACGGTGAAGAATTCATCTCATCTATCGCCAAGGGCAGGGTTACCGCCACGCAATTTCATCCTGAAAAAAGTGGCCCAGCCGGATTACGTGTGCTGGAAAATTTCCTGAAAGACGGCGCAGACATATCAGTATCAGATCTTATAACTTCAACAAAAACCGCGCCTAAAACAAACATAGCCAAACGTATCATCGCCTGCCTTGATGTGCGCAGTAATGATGCGGGTGATCTGGTTGTAACTAAAGGCGATCAATACGACGTAAGGGATAAAGGTGAAGTTCGTAACCTTGGTAAGCCGGTAGAACTCGCACGTAGATACTACGAAGAAGGTGCAGATGAGGTAACCTTTTTAAACATTACCGGCTTTCGTGATTTCCCTCTGAAGGACCAGCCAATGCTTGAAGTACTGAAAGAGACCTCTAAAAATGTCTTTGTACCTTTAACTATTGGCGGCGGTATTCGGGAATTTACAGACAGTGAAGGTAATTTTTACTCTGCACTGGACGTTGCCGCGCAGTACTTTCGTTCGGGCGCTGATAAAGTCTCTATTGGTAGCGATGCTGTCTATGCAGCTGAGGAGTACCTGCGCGACAGGCGCAAAACCGGCAAAACAGCGATTGAACAGATTTCCAATGTCTACGGGGCACAGGCTGTAGTTATTTCTGTAGACCCTCGTCGTGTATATGTAAAGAGCCCTGATGAAACAGCGCATTCCACCCTGCAAACTGCATTTCCCGGACCGGACGGTGAAACATACTGCTGGTATCAGTGTACAGTTCGTGGCGGCAGGGAAGGGCGCGATGTAGATGTGGTCGAACTGGTGACAGCCTGCGAAGAACTTGGAGCAGGCGAAATACTGCTTAACTGTATTGATAAGGACGGCACTAACAGTGGATTTGACCTGGAACTGATAAATATGGTGAAAGAAGCAGTTGGCATTCCGGTAATTGCTTCCAGCGGAGCAGGTTCAGCTGCTCATTTTAGCGAGGTTTTTAAGAAAACAACAGCTGACGCGGCCCTTGCAGCCGGTATTTTTCATCGGGGTGAAGTTCCGATCTCTGAGGTTAAATCGATTGTTGCTAATGATGGCATTGAGATACGCTGAAATCCACGCTCCTGAAGATTCGTACAGTATTGGCACTATGCATTGAGTACCATATACCCAATGCATAGTGTGCGCATCCTGGATGCGTTAGTCTTTACGATCTGTTTAACTGTTGAAACTCAAGCCCTTCAAGAAATTGCTGCCCCTCACGACGATACGTTGTCTGCTCCATTTCTCTAAAACCTTTTTCTCTTCGCTCCATATAAAATATGTCGATGCCAATTCCCGGGGTGTCGGGATGCATGCAATATAAACCACTATTTTCCAAAGCTGCAAAAGTGCTGACATCATGGGTACTGCCGGGACCAAGGTCCTCATACTTGAGGGTGTATCTTGCACAATTCGGTGACAATGAACGCTCGGGATCCAGCTCAAAAATCACGTTTTTATACCGCGCACTGTCAAGCGCCAATTCCTTAATATCACGCACATATTCCATGAAGTCTGTTGTCTTGAAAGTATCTGCTGCAAGATGTATTTCAGTAGCCTTGGTATAGATAAAATAGTTTTTGTCCTCTGTTTTTTTGACATACACAAGACTGTCATCCTTTTGTGTTTCATACCAGCCATTTCCCGGAGGTGGGATGATAGAAAACCCAAGGCTGCTTTTTCTCGGGCTACTGTTTTGAACTGAGTAATAATGTTGAGAGGAAGAACAGGAGACTAAAAGCGAAGAAAGGCACAACAATATAAAGACAGTACGAAATCGAGTCATAGCCTCAGAATAAGTTGAATTGACAGTGGTCCTACACAAGTATGCAGCATCATTTCCACCTAGCTACCATGGCATATCTGGTATGGTCAAGAAATAATAAAGTTTTTTTACACCAATATGCTAAAATCAGGTTGAGATCTGACCTCAATTTCAATCAGTTCACTGGTGCTTTTACCGATAATTACTGTTAAATTGGTAAGGTTTCGTACCAAATAGGCCTGTGGTCGTAATGGAAGACAACCTGCTGAGGTGAAGATCGTTTATGCAGATGACTAAAAAGCCAAGAAAGCAGTTCTTTTTTTTGAGTGGTGTGGTCTTTCTACTTATCTGCCTCTGCACGCTTAGCATTACCTCTGTGGTTATGTATCAACGCGGTCTCGACAAACTCACAGACGAAGGAACCATCAAACTCGAGCTCTTCGTAACCTACCTTCAGGGAGTGTTAAGAGCCTATGAGAGTCTTCCTGAGCTTTTGGCTACAGATGACAATCTGGTAAGTGCTTTGCTGAATCCGGCCGAAGATAAACGCATAGCCAAACTGAACAGATATCTTGAGACAATTAACTCCATCAGTGATACTGCAGACACCTACCTCATGGACAAAGAAGGGTTGACGATAGCGGCAAGCAACTGGCAGGAGGAGCGCCCGTTTGTTGGTCGAAATTTTTCCTACCGTCCGTATTTCGTTGAGGCCATGCAGGGACAACTCGGCAGGTATTTTGCTCTTGGCATGACATCTTCAAAGCGAGGATATTACTTTGCCTACCCGGTAAGAAAAAAAGGAGAAATACTGGGAGTTGTCGTCATCAAAGTCAATATTGATTCAGTGGAACAGGCATGGGGGCATGAGGGAGAAAGTTTTCTTGTCACGGACCCTGAAGGAGTCGTTTTCATCACAACTCGGCAGGAGTGGCGATTTAACACTCTACGCCCTATTGAAAATCCGGTTAAGCAGCAGATTATAGAGAGCAAACGTTACCCGAACGCAGCATTGCGAGTCCTCTCTGAAGTACAAGAGGAACTCGCTACGGATCAACAACTGGTACGACTGCATTCAAAGGAAAACCCCAATAACAGAGATCATCTTCTGCTTACACGCCAGATGCCGGAAGCGGGTTGGAGTGTTCATATCCTGACAGATTCATTGCCTGTGCGTAAAAGTGTAGTCCTGGTCAACATTATGGTTGGGGCAGTTCTGCTGCTCACCTATCTGTTACTACTGTTGCTTATGCAAAGACAATATCGCCTCGCTGAGCTTGGTCGTATCCGTGAGAAAACACGAAAGACTCTTCAACGTGCCAATGAGAAACTAGAAATACGGGTACATGAGCGCACTCGTGAGCTTACAGAGACGAACAAACTGCTTCGCCGTGAGATTAAAGACAGACAACGGACGGAAGCGGCTCTGAAGAAGACCCGAAATGAACTGATACATGCAGCGAAAATGGCCGTTCTCGGTCAAATGTCTGCAGGTATTAACCATGAACTCAACCAGCCATTGGCCGCAATCAGAAGTTATACTGATAATGGTAAACAGTTTCTCATTAAAGGACGCCATGAAGAGGCGCTATGGAATCTGGAACAAATAGCCGAGTTAACAGAACGAATGGCTCAGATAGGAGTACAGCTCAAGCTCTTTTCACGCAAGACGAGTGGTCAGATAACAGTGGTACCATTACATGGTGTTGTTGATGGAGCCCTTGAGATATTAAGGCCAAGTATTCGCAAGGTAGGCGTAGCGATCAGCGTGAACCTGGAGCCTGAGAATATTGAGGTGCAGGCCAATAATGTATTGCTGCAGCAAGTGCTTGTTAATCTGATTGGCAACGCTATCCAGGCTGTGGAAACCTGCAATAAACGTGAAGTTTCAGTAAAAGCACGACTGCAGGATAGCCACGTTATCATAACAGTACAGGATAGCGGCCCCGGAATTTCAGATACAGATTTGCCATACATCTTTGATCCCTTCTTCACCACTAAGAAATCCGGACAGGGATTAGGCCTCGGCCTCACTATCAGCGAACGGATAGTGAAGGAAATGCGTGGGAGAATTCAAATACTCAAGCAAGCCAGAGATGGGGCTTGCTTTGAGATAACACTCGACAAGGCACAACTGGGCTATGACAATAAGTAACAAGGTTCTTTTTATTGATGACGAGAAACATATTCGAGCGGCAAACAGGCAAACGCTTGAACTTGCAGATCTGGAAGTGGTTTGCCATGAATCGGCAGAAGATGCTTTGCCGCTGTTGAACAGAGAATGGCAGGGCATTGTTGTTTGCGATATACGTCTGCCGAAAATGGATGGTCTTCAGTTTCTTATAGAAGCCCAGAATATAGATAAGGATTTACCGGTAATACTTATAACTGGTCATGGCGATGTCTCTACTGCTGTTCAGGCCATGCGTGATGGAGCATATGATTTCATTGAAAAGCCCTACTCAGCGGAGCGACTTGTTAAAACAGTCCAGCGTGCTCTGGAAAAGCGAGCATTAACGCTGGAAAACCGTAACTTACGACGAGAACTTGAAGCACATTCTACACCGGGTCCACGCATTATAGGGAAGACTCCGGCAATGGAGAAACTGCGTGCAACCATTTCCCAGGTTGCAAACAGCGGAGCAGACGTACTTGTCCTTGGTGAAACAGGTACCGGCAAGGAACTTGTCGCACGATCTTTGCATGAACACAGTAAGCGAAGGACACGTAATTTCGTCGCGGTAAATTGTGGCGCGCTTTCTGAAACAATGATTGAAAGTGAATTGTTTGGCCATGAGGAAGGAGCATTCACTGATGCTCGATCCCGTCGCATTGGCAAGATAGAACATGCCAACGGCGGCACCTTGTTACTTGATGAAATTGAGTCCATGCCGCTCAGGATTCAAATTCATCTTTTGCGCGTTCTGCAGGAGCGTTCACTCGAACGTCTGGGTTCAAATGAACTCATCCATCTTGACCTTAGAGTTGTCGCCGCTTCAAAAGTTGATTTACGTCACCATGCAGAGATGGGTGGATTTCGTGAAGATTTATATTATCGCCTTAATGTCGTGAGTTTGGAGATTCCACCGCTTCGTGAACGACGTGAAGATATTCCTTTGTTATTTCATCACTTTCTCCTTGTTGCAGGCCATAGATACCAGCAGGAAGCCCCGCAGCCGAATGCATTGCAAATGAATGCTCTTATGACATATTCCTGGCCGGGTAATGTCCGTGAATTGCGAAATCTTGCCGAACGCTATGTTTTACTTGGCGGACAGGTCGGCTGGTCCATAGACGCTCTGATTTCAGGAGGGGAAAAAGACCAACAGCGAAGCCTTCCTAAACAGGTAGATTGTTTTGAACGCAGTCTTATTGAACAGGCACTCGTCGCCGCCAGCGGCAGCATCAAAGATGTTATGGATGCCTTGGCAATCCCGCGGAAAACGCTTTATGACAAAATGAGGAAGTACGGCCTGGATAAGAGCGACTATAAGTAAACGTCAGGCGCGGTGTTACAAATATACCAATTGGCGAAAATCCCCCTTACGCAAATAGCAAAACAGGCGGATATCCGCCAATTAAAATACTGCTTTCCATCATTAAAAATGATAATTCCCAATGTAACAAGCATGTTAAGCGTGTTTCTTTAAATTGGTCTAATTGTTGCTACATGTAATCTGATGGCTGACGATACTGTTTTCTACGTATTGACGCCCTGATTGGAGTGCCGAAACGTGTATTTAGCGCTTTCGTCGCAAGACATGAGGTAACTGAAAATCAATTTGGAGGAGGAAAGTATGTTACGCAAAATCACCACGCTGGTTGCAACTGCCGCTGTTTCCGCAATGATAGTTGCAGGTTCTGCCCTTGCTGCCCCAATTACAATCAAATTTTCCCATGTTGTTGCTGAAAATACCCCAAAAGGCCAGATGGCCAATAAATTCAGAGACCTTGTTGCAGAACGATTAGCAGGAAAGGTTGTTGTTGAGGTATTCCCTTCAAGCCAGTTGTTTGACGATGATGCAGTATTACAGGCCATGTTACTTGGTGATGTGCAGATAGGAGCTCCTGCTCTTTCCAAATTCGGACGTTACACCAAACAGTTAGATCTGTATGATCTGCCATTCCTGTTTAAGGATATGGCTGCAGTTGAGAAATTCCAGAAGAGTGATAAAGGTATAGAATTATTAACATCTCTGGAAGATAAAGGATTCATAGGGCTTGGATACCTTCATAACGGGCTCAAACAGCTTTCTGCCAGCAAACCATTGCATGTTCCCGCTGATGCTTCAGGTCAGAAATTCCGCATCATGACCTCAGACGTTCTTGCCGCACAATTCCAGGCTGTTAATGCTGTACCGTTGAAAAAGCCGTTCTCAGAAGTTTTCACCCTCCTTCAAACGAAGGCTATTGATGGTCAGGAAAACACCTGGTCCAATATTTATTCACAAAAGTTTCATGAAGTTCAGCCATACATAACAGAGTCAAACCATGGTGTTCTCGATTACATGGTCATTACTTCTGCAGAATTCTGGAATAGTCTTCCTGCCGATATTCAGCCGATAGTCAGAGCTTCTCTTGATGAAGCTATCGCCTTTGGTAACGATATTGCAGCTCAGAAAGATACTGATGACAGACAGAAAATTATTGACTCCAAACGTTCAGAGATTATTGAGCTTACCCCGGAAGAACGCGCTCTTTGGGTAGAAGCTATGAAACCTGTCTGGAAGAAATTTGAAGATGTTATAGGCAAAGACATGATTGATGCTGCCTACGCTGCAAATCAGTGAGTTTCCCTCTGGGAGGTGACCCGAGAATTGAAATTTTGTACCAGGTCTGGACAAGTCGGCAGAATAAGCGAAGTCTCGATTTACTCGCTTATCGGTGAGCATCATAATCTCGACATCTCGACGAAATAGGACAAAAGAGCAGTGCCGGACAGTCTCCTGGTGATGTGCAAACTTGAATAGATAATGGGTAGTGCACTTAACCTGGTCTTCATGTGGAACGGTGCTGTTGCCGTTCCACATCTCTGTATGCGAGGAATATAATATGATTTTACGCATCCTGAATCGTATCGAGGAAGCAGCCATCTGTCTGTTGCTCGTTGCTACCACTACGCTGGTATTCATAGATGTGGTAATGCGTTTTGGCTTTAATACAGGTTTCTTGTGGTCACAGGAACTGACCCTTCTCATGTCAGCATGGTTCGTTCTCCTGGGTGCTTCATATGGCTTGAAAGTCGGAGCACATATCGGCATGGATGCCTTCGTGAAGCTTTTTCCTGAAGTGGGTCGCAGGATTCTTACGGGGCTTGGATGTGTACTGGGAATCATATACTGTGGCCTCATCCTCAAAGGGAGCTGGCTTTACCTCAAAAAGGTAAAAATGATCGGCATTGGTATGGAAGATCTACCTGGGTTGCCAACCTGGATTGCCCATGGAATGTTGATAGTAGGTTTTGTTTTTTTGACAATACGTCTGCTTGTAATTTTATGGGCTGTTGCCACAGGCCGGACAGACGGATTTAAACATGCTGATGAGGCCAAGGAAAGTATGGCTATTGTAGAAGAATTAAAAAAAGGGGAGGATAAGATATGACGACTGCCTGCCTGTTCATCCTTCTCTTTGGCTGCATGTTGATTGGTATGCCCATCGCCCTTGCGCTGGGACTCTCGAGTATTGCAACCATATTGATGTTCTCAAATGATTCGATTGCCTCAATAGCCTTGAAGCTTTTCCAATCTCTTGCTGGTCATTATACGCTTCTTGCAATTCCGTTCTTTATCCTTTCATCGGCTTTTCTCTCAACTGGTGGTGTCGCGAAACGTATTATTCGTTTTGCTCTGAGTATTGTAGGTCATATACATGGCGGCATAGCCATGGCATCGGTTATGGCATGTATGATTTTTGCCGCAGTTTCAGGGTCATCACCAGCCACAGTGGCTGCTATTGGTTCGATAGCAATCGTCGGTATGGTAAAGGCCGGATATCCTGAATCTATCGCAGCAGGTGTTATTGCCAACGCAGGAACTCTAGGCATTCTAATTCCGCCATCTATTGTCATGCTGGTATACTCTGCAGCTACAGAAGTGTCTGCGGCACGTATGTTCATGGCTGGTTTCATTCCTGGAATCATGATGGGCCTGATGCTGATGATCGTAATTTATTTTGTTGCGCGGATAAAAAAGATACCGTGTCAGCCATGGGCTGGCATGAAGGAGGTGCTCGCTTCCGGTATCAGCGCAACAGGTGGCTTGATGCTGATTGTCATTGTCCTTGGTTCGATTTATGGCGGAATAGCCAGCCCTACTGAAGCTGCTGCTGTATCTGCTGTTTATGCGTTTGGGGTTGCGATCTGGGGGTATCGTGATATCGGTCCACTCAAGAACGAACCATGGCGAAAAGATGGTGAAAGTATCGTTGGCATGTTGGTTCGCAATGCAATTAAATGTACTACTGCTTTACCTAAATGTGTCATTGATAAAGATGTAAACAAAGTACTGCTGGATGCTTCAAAAGTGAGCATTATGCTCCTTTTCATCATTGCCAATGCAATGCTGTTTGCTCACGTTTTGACAACTGAGAGAATTCCGCATCACCTTACAGAAATGATAGTTGAGATGGGATTGTCTCCGTGGATGTTCCTTATAGTCGTCAACCTGCTACTGCTTGCTGCAGGAAACTTCATGGAGCCATCTGCTATTCTTTTAATTATGGCTCCCATCTTGTTTCCAATCGCACTTCAGCTTGGTATTGATCCCGTTCATCTTGGTGTAATCATGGTCGTGAATATGGAAATAGGAATGCTCACGCCACCGGTCGGCCTGAACCTGTTTGTAATATCCGGTGTTACAGGGCATGGTATTGGCTGGGCGATAAAGTCAGCACTGCCATGGCTTTGCGTTCTGTTAGTTTTCCTTGTACTGATCACGTACATTCCTCAAATATCACTGTTCTTACCAGAATTTATTGATAAGATGCACGGATACTAATACAGCATTTTCCAACTGAACCATTCAGGCCGTTGCCTGCTCCGCCACCAGGTGGAGCAGGCAACGGCCTTTTTTATTCCGGCACTACTTCATATTATTGTCTTGCAAAAAACACGCACTATAGTCTATATAGTCGTTCTTTTAACACCTGACAAAGCAGTTGCTGCTATACGTTAATATATGAATTATCACCGGAGAGTAAATCATGCTGGAAACACCTAAAATTAATAAAGTTTTATATGTAACGGATCTAGGCAAACATACGCGTCCTGTCTTTTTACATGCCTTGGCGCAAGCATATAACAATAATGCTTCAATAACAGTTCTGCACGTTGTAGAGCCGATGACAGAAGCTGCATGCAATGTTATCCAGGCGTACCTTTCGAAGGACGATGTCAAAAAAGTACGAAAAGATGGTATGCAGAAAGTGCTCGGATATATGAAAAAACGTATCGATGCATTCCTGCAACAAGAATGCGGTGGCAAGTCATTAAGTTCCGAGCCTATTGATGAAATTCTTGTTGTTGCAGGTAAGCCAAGCGAAGAAATCTTACGGGTAGCAGCCGAAAAAAATGTAGATTTGATCGTGATCGGCAAATCTGCGCATAAGGTTCTTGGAACCAAAGTTATGGGTTCAACTACAAGAAGAGTAAACCGTTTGTCAAAAATACCGGTTCTGGTTGTACCGAATATTAAATAGATGTAATTTGCACTCTGACGTACTGCAGGAGGTCGATTTTCAGTGTCGGTCCTCCTGTTTTTGTTTTGACCGCAGCGTAACAGGAAGACAGAATGAATACTTTTGATGTTGTACTTGCTTCCCCGCGAGGATTTTGTGCCGGAGTAGAACGAGCTATTGAAACAGTTAAGCAGGCCATTAAACTCCATGGTGGGCCGGTTTACGTTTTGCACGAAATAGTCCATAATAAGCATGTATTGCAGGAACTTGAAAAGCTCGGGGCTATTTTTGTTGAAGAGCTTCAAGACATTCCCGTAGGTGAAATTTGTATTTTCAGTGCCCACGGTGTCTCAGTGGCAGTTGAAGAGAAATCAAGTAAACTCGGCCTGCGGACTATAGATGCCACTTGCCCCCTGGTCAGCAGTGTTCACCGAATGGTTGAGCAATATCGATTGGAAGGATACGATGTTGTTATCATAGGACATCATAAACATCCTGAAGTAGAGGGAACTGCAGGCAGGGTGAGCGGGCAGGTACATATTGTGGCAAATGAATCAGAGGCGAAAAAATTTGTTGTAGCCAATGAAAATCGAGTTGCCTATGTCACACAGACCACCTTGAGCAAAGACGATATTTTAGGCATTCATCGAATCCTGAAAGAGCGCTTCCCGACACTCAGAGGGCCTAAGTCAAACATCTGTTTTGCAACGGAAAACAGACAGAATGCTGTCAAAAAATTAGCTATTGACACCGACCTCATTTTTGTGGTCGGTTCAAAGAACAGCTCCAATTCAAACCGGCTGCGAGAAGTTGCATTAAATGTCGGGACACAGGCATATCTGATTGATGATCGTTCAGATATTCAACAGGAATGGCTGAAGGGCGTGAAGCGTGTAGGTATTACCGCCGGAGCATCTGCACCTGAAAGACTTGTGGAGGGTGTAATCGCCTGCCTGAAAGAACATGGCGCGAGGCGGATAATTACCATGGAAGGTCATGAAGAAAATATCCATTTCAAACCAGCAAGTCTCTGAGCTGTAAAAAAGATAAAAAAATAGTCGGTAGGTTCTATACACATACCGACTATTACGTTGTATAACAGATGTGAGCTGTACTTATTTAGCTAAAGCTTCGCGAATTCTCTGCATAGCTTTTACCACATTTTCATAACTGTTGAAGGCAGATATTCGGATATAGCCGTTACCGCATTTACCGAAACCGGCGCCGGGGGTACAGACGACTCCTGCCTTGTTAAGCAGCATATCGAAAAATTCCCAGGAATCCATATTGCCCTCAATCCAGATGTAAGGAGAGTTCTTTCCTCCATCATACTTGAAGCCAAGGCTATCCATGGTTTCGCAAATAAGTGCCGCATTTCTCATGTAATACTCAACGAGTTCTTTGGCCTGAGCTTTTCCCTCTTCGCTGTATACTGCTTCAGCTGCTTTCTGTACGGGATATGAAACACCATTGAACTTGGTGCAGTGTCTGCGGTTCCAAAGAGCGTGCAGGGAGTGTTTTTCACCTTTGCTGTCGTAAGCAAAACATTCTTTCGGCACGACGGTAAAGGCGCAACGGGTCCCGGTGAAACCTGCACTTTTGGAGAAGCTTCTGAATTCTATAGCAACCTCTCTGGCACCCTCTATCTCGTAGATCGATTTCGGCAGAGATTCATCCTGTATAAATGCCTCATATGCGGCATCAAAGAGAATCAGAGCCTTATTATCACGTGCGTAATCAACCCAGGTTTTCAACTCTTCCCTGGTTATTGTTGAACCGGTAGGATTATTCGGAAAACAAAGGTAAATCAGATCTACCTGTTCTTTAGGTAGGGCCGGCACAAAATTATTTTCTTTTACGGAATCAAGATAAACGATTCCCTTGTAACGACCTTCTGCAAATTCAGCAGTTCTGCCAGCCATCACATTGGTATCAAGGTAAACCGGGTATACAGGATCCGGAATTGCAATAGTTATATCCTGGGAAAAAAGTTCCTGAATGTTTCCGGTATCACACTTTGCCCCATCACTCACAAAGATTTCATCTGCTGCTATATCTGCACCGCGAGCCTGAAAATCATTTTTAGCGATTGCCTCGCGCAGAAAGCTGTATCCCTGTTCTGGACCATATCCATGGAAACCCGCATCGGTTGCCATTTCGTCAACTGCGGCATGAAAAGCATCTATGCATGCCTTAGGCAGAGCACGTGTGACATCACCAATACCAAGTTTAATGATGTTTTTATCAGGATTGTTTTCCTGAAATGTGCTCACTCGCTTAGCGATGTCAGAAAAAAGATAAGACGCCTGCAATTTTAAATAATGCTCGTTAATAGTAATCATTGGAACGCTTCCCGGTTGTATTCTCTGGTATAATAATTAGTATTCATTCTAAAACGCGTAATCCTTCAAATTTCTTCGTTGTCTTCAAGATCTTATCTCCGGTATTCTAAAAGAATAGTATCAGGAGAGATTTGCTGACAGGAGCAAAGAGGGAAGGGCGGCTGTTTGAGGATGAACAGCTCCCATTGTTGATAATAACAGTGGGAAACATGCTGAGTATAAAAAACATCTATGAATATAATGGCCATGCAGGTTGTGTCAATAACCAAACGCAGACCGCCGGGAAGTTTATTATTAAAATGAAATAAGGAGCCACTTCCAGTGAAAACCGAGGAGCATCCCACAATATATCGCAAGGACTATACGGTTCCGCCGTATTTAATACATTCAATTTCGCTGATCTTTCAGCTTCATGAAAACTATACGGATGTCGTTGCGATCACAAAAGTGCGAAAGAATCCTGACTCTCTAGACACTGTCGGCGTTCTGAACCTTGACGGAGAACGACTTGAACTACTGAATATCAAATATAACAATATCGAGATTGCAGCCGACAATTATACACGTACTGACAAGGGGTTAAGCCTACCCGTTCAGGATGAGTCTTTCACTCTGGAAATCACCACCCGGATTAACCCTGATGATAACACCTCGCTAGAGGGGTTATACCGTACCAGTGGCAATTACTGCACACAATGTGAAGCTGAAGGATTTAGAAAAATCACCTATTACCTCGACAGGCCCGACAATCTTGCCGTATTCACTACACGTATAGAAGGCAGTAAAGAATCGTGTCCGGTCATGCTGTCAAACGGCAATAAAATAGAAGAAGGGGAGTTGGCAGATGGTCGTCATTACGCTGTGTGGCAGGATCCCTTCCCTAAACCCTGCTATCTCTTTGCTCTTGTGGCCGGAAACCTTAAATATATAGAGGATTTTTACACTACCAGTTCAGGTCGTAATATCTGCCTGCGAATTTACGTGGAAGAACGCAACATCACCAAGTGTGATCATGCTATGCGTTCGCTTAAAAAATCGATGAAATGGGATGAAGATATCTATGGCCTCGAATATGATCTCGACATATTTATGATTGTTGCGGTCGATGATTTCAACATGGGGGCGATGGAAAACAAAGGGCTTAATGTCTTTAATTCCAAATTCATCTTAGCATTACCTGAAACTGCAACCGACAACGATTATCTCGGTATTGAAGGTGTAGTTGCTCATGAATACTTCCATAACTGGACAGGCAATCGCATCACTTGTCGTGACTGGTTTCAACTGAGCCTGAAAGAAGGTCTCACCGTATTTCGTGATCAGGAGTTTTCTGCAGACATGAACTCCCGTGCTGTTCAGCGCATAGACGATGTGCGTGTACTACGCACCAATCAGTTTCGTGAAGACAGCGGCCCCATGGCCCATCCGGTCCGCCCTGATGCCTATGTTGAAATCAATAATTTTTATACCGTAACTGTCTACAACAAAGGTGCTGAAGTTATTCGCATGATGCATACGCTCCTTGGTGCAGAAGGATTCCGTAAAGGTATGGATCTCTATTTCGAACGACATGACGGCCAGGCCGTGACCTGCGACGATTTTGTTGCTGCTATGGCTGATGCAAACGAATATGATCTGGATCAGTTTAAATTGTGGTATAGCCAGGCAGGTACGCCGCTACTGCAGGTAAGCACAGAGTTTAATCAGGAGGAAAAGGAATATTCGATTACCATCAGGCAAAGCTGCCAGCCTACACCCGGCCAGGAGTTGAAACAACCGTTTCATATCCCGATCACTATCGGCTTGCTGGATGAAAACGGCAAAGACATCAGAATTACCGATGAAGACTCAATAGTGCTTGAGCTGGGAGAAGCAGAAGAAAAATACACCTTTTCAGGTATTGAAAAGCAACCCGTGCTCTCATTTCTGCGCAACTTTTCTGCTCCGGTAAAAGTTGAATCATTCCAGTCCAGAGAAGAACTTGCATTTCTCATGGCTCACGATTCGGATCTATATAACCGCTGGGAAGCGTCCTCGCGATTGGCTGAGCATATCATCTTTGATATAGTCGCGAATCTGCAGCAGGGAGCACAACCGGAACTCGACGAGAGGTATATACAAGCGGTAGCAAAAAATATTGCGACAGGCAGAAGTGATAAAGCACTCCTGGCCCAGGCGCTTCAATTGCCACCAGAGATGTATCTTGCCGGCCAGATGGAAGTCATTGACCCTGACAACCTGCATGCAGCCAGAAATTTTGTACGACGTGAGCTTGCAACCCGCCTGCAGAATATCTTTATGGAGCTTTATAAAGATAACGATGTTGACGATGTGTATGAAATCACACCTGAGTCAATGGGTCGCCGGAGTTTGAAGAACGTGGCTCTCAGCTACCTTATGACCATAGAGCCTCTGCCTCAGGATGCTCTGGATCTGTGCCTGGGCCAGTACGATGATGGGTCCAACATGACCGATGTCATTGCCTCGCTGAACGCTATTGCAAACAGTGATATAGATGTGAGAACAGAGATTCTCGAAGATTTTTACGATACATGGAAACATGACCCGCTGGTTATGGATAAGTGGTTTATCATTCAGGCATCATCACAACGTGAAAGCACACTTGAAGACGTGAAAAGGCTGATGGATAATCCGTCGTTTTCCATAAAGAACCCCAATAAAGTCCGTTCTCTGATAGGTGCTTTCTGTTCAATGAATCACGTATGTTTTCACGATGCAAGCGGAGCTGGCTATGAATTTCTTGCCGACCGTATTATTCAACTGAATGCAATAAACCCGCAGATAGCAGCCCGTCTCGTGTCTCCGTTTACAACCTGGAAGAAATACGATGGAGAGCGTCAGCGCATGATGCGTGATCAGCTTGAACGAATAGTTAATACAGAAAATCTTTCAGGAGATGTTTTTGAAATTGTAAAGAAAAGTCTATAATAGTTATCCTTCTTTCACACCAGTCTGCAGTGGCCAATACGACAGGAGGCCGGTGTGAAAGAAATAATTTACCCTCCCTCTTAATAACGTATCTACCTTGGAATGCATTATGGAAGGAGGCACTATGTGCCCATCTGTTCATTTCTAAATATTTTACCGCAATAACAATACACTACTCCCCCCCTCGCAAGACACGCCTCAATCAGAGATATACGTGATGACCATGGTGTTCTGCCTAAGCTGGAAACTGTGATCGTTCAAGTTGGGGATGCCTGTTAGCTCTTACCTTTGAAGATACATTCCCCCTAAAAAATTTGAGTGTTTAAGAGAGAAAGACAGTACTACAGCGTAAACTCAGGACGTCCTGGTTGTACATGAGATCTTTTGTGCTTAACATTTTAATAAATCAACAGAATACTAACACGAGAGGGCTATATGGCAGAAACAACTACCAGAAATATTCTGATCACTGGCGTAAGTTCAGGATTAGGCAAGGCCTTGGCGCAATTTTATCTTAGCGATGGATGGCATGTATATGGGCTGAGCAGAAGGGTGCCCGAAGACCTCATCAAAAACGAACATTTCTCCTTTGTCGCTATAGATCTCGGCGAATCTGAATCCGTTATGTTAGGGCTCCAGGAGTTGATGACCTGCCATTCACTTGATCTTGTGATACTGAACGCCGGAATCCTTGGTCATTTTGGAGATATGGCAGATGTTTCACTTGAGACATTACATGAAGTAATGGATGTAAATGTCTGGTCCAATAAAATTATTATTGATTATTGCGTTATTGAAAAGATATCCATTAAACAGCTGGTTGCGATTTCATCAGGTGCGTCTATAAGTGGTTCACGTGGCTGGAACGGCTATGGTGTCTCTAAAGCAGCGCTGAACATGATGATCAAACTCTACGCAGCTGAGATGCCCGGTACCCATTTCTCCGCACTTGCCCCAGGTTTAGTCGACTCGCCAATGCAGGATTATTTGGACACTCTTGAGCTAGACGACCTCTATCCGACTCTCAACAGAATAAGGGCCAGTCGAAAAACAGCTGCAATGCCAAGGCCAGACATTGCAGCCAGGACCATTGCAGGGTGCATTGAAAGACTGCCGGCTATGGTGAAAAGTGGTGACTTTATAGATATCAGGGAACTTTAAGTGCTTAGGTGAAGCGTTTCATTTGCAACCAAAAGGCGTTCAATGAATAAAGTTTATACAGCTGCAAATCCCGCAACAGCCCATATAATCAGAGGCATTCTTGAATCTCATGGAATTGCCAGTGAGGTACGGGGTGAAGCGCTCTTTAGTGTCCGTGGTGAATTGCCGATGGTTGGAGACACGTTTCCAACTGTATGGATTGTACATGATACAGACCGATTGAAAGCTCAGGAAGTTGTGGATGATTTCGACTCCAGGCTTTCCGGTCAGAACGAAGATAATCAGGAAGCCTGGATATGCAGAAATTGCGGTGAACAATTGGAATCACAGTTTACCGCCTGCTGGCAGTGCGAAACGCCTAGGCCTGATGAGCTGCCAGATGGTGCAGATAAAGCTGCATAACCTGCTTTACCTTCTCCCGCACAACTCTCTAATGCCTTATTACCGTTTATGGCAGAACAGACAACGATATTTGGGTGGATGACTTTCTGGCAGAGGAGCTATCCCGGATTCTGAGTGACAATCAGTGCATGATTTCTCAGCTTCCTTTTTACTTTGGATCATATGAAACGCAGCATGAACATCATCCTGTGGCAGTTTTGCGGTAGTTTCCTCCGGCGCATTGAGCAGGAAGAAGAGAATGGCAAGCCCGACAGCTACAAACCCGATATTCAGAACTAGAGTCTTTTTTTTCGAAAATTTCTTCATTTTATCTTTTGCTTCAGAGGATAGAAAAGGTAACTCTTTTACTTAACGTGCCATTTCGAGTTTGCGGAAATCTAACATTCCGCTTCGTAATCCCAAAGTGACGGATTCGGCAATAACCTCGGCAAGGATAGGGCTCCAACCTGTCAGTTTCACCATTTTCGCATGCAGTTTCTGCATGCGAACTAATCGCTGAAAATTGTCAACGTTACACTTTAACTTTGCTATATATTGTCCTACAAATTCGCCAGATACAATCGCAGGGTAAATGCCTTCACCAGTAAGACCAGAAGCAAACCCTGCAGCGTCTCCAGCAAGGAAGACATTGTCAAACTCCCAGCCGCGATAGTCAAAATTTATCAGTTCAGCTTGAGCTTTTTGCCGTGAAAGATCATACCCCAGACCGGCTGCCCATATTAGCAGCCCATCCTTTAATTTACTGGGTGGCATAGTCTTGTGATCAGCATAGGCGCCGATTGAAACGGTCTCAGAATGGGGAAATACCCACCCGTAACCGTTGCCGAAATAGCGCCGGTTCATGTGCCATTCCATTGTTTTCACATGTCGGGGAATCTGATAATTAATGCCTATGCCAACTTTTTCTGTTTTTAAGCCGAGATATCGCCTGACGAGAGAAGTCGACCCGTCGGCACCGATAAGATAATCAAACGTTACCCTCTTCTTTTCTCCAGTGATTTTATCAATATACAGAAGTGCATTTTTTTCTATATGTTGAATCTGGCAACTGGTTTGCAGCGTGGCACCGGACTGAAGTGCAATAGAAGCCATATGCTGCCCCAGTCTTTCACGATTGACCGTGGCTATTATCGGTTGCTGTTCCTTTACGGTCGCATGCTGAAGGCGTGTATAGATGTGTTGAGTCGGGAAGCGCTTTTCTTCAAGTTGACCGGGGAGTTTATTTATGAGTCCGGACCATGTTATACCGCCGGCGCATACCTTCGGGCCAATCTTCGATTTGCGTTCGAGAAGCAGAACATCGCGCCCGCTTTCCGCCAGTACACGAGCACTGGTAAGTCCGGCAGGTCCGCCGCCGGCAATAACTACTGAATAATGCATATTTCACACTTTATCATATATGGCTGAAGTTGCAGGTAATTGGCATGACACATATTCCGTTGAATATCTACAGTATGGAAACACGTAAAAAATCCAATAGTACGGTGCAGATAATATTCACCGAGAATAAAAAAAGGCCTCCTCCATGTCATTGACTCAAATCAAAAAACGGAGAGGAGGCCCAATATACTCAATAATTACTGCCGATGCTATCCTTCAGTAAGTGCTGCTTTGGCATATTCCCGGTTAAGGCGGGCGATATTTCGAATCGAGATCGATTTAGGACAGACAACCTCACATGCCTTATGATTAGTACAGTTGCCAAACCCTTCCTTATCCATCGTTTCTACCATTGAGAGTGCACGCTGCTTTCGTTCCGCGCTACCTTGGGGTAACAAACACATCTGGCTGATTTTTGCGCTGGTAAAGAGCATCGCCGCTCCATTCGGGCAGCTGGCAACACAGGCACCGCAACCGATGCAGGCTGCAGCGTCCATTGCCAGTTCGGCAACCTGTGATGGAATAGGGATTGCGTTGCCGTCAGGAACGCCGCCGGTATTTACCGAAACGTAACCACCGGACTGAATTATCCGGTCGAAGGCAGAACGATCAACCAACAGGTCACGTTTTACCGGAAAGGCTCGTGAGCGGAAAGGCTCTATTACCAGCTTGTCGCCTGTCTTGAAATTACGCATATGCAGCTGACAGAGGGTTACTTCTTTTTCTGGACCGTGAGCGACACCGTTTACAACAGAACCGCACTGTCCGCAAATCCCCTCCCGACAATCATGATCGAAAGCAACAGGGGCTTTCCCTTCCTTCGTCAGCTGCTCATTCAACACATCAAGCATCTCCAGAAAAGACATGTCAGTGCTGATGTTGTTTAGAGTGTATGTTTCAAAATTGCCAAGAGAATCAGTATTCTTCTGACGCCAGATCTGTAGTGTAAGGTCAATGCTACTCATTGTATGTCTACCTCTATTGAATTCTGGTGTGTGGCTACAATGACTGTTTCCTACGCCTCTGCCTACTTATAGCTTCTCTGGCTTGGCGTAACATTTTCAAAAGCCAGTTGTTCCTTATGCATGACCGGAATCTGATCTGGACCTTTATGCTCCCAGACGCTCACATGTGAGTAATTGGCGTCATCACGCTTAGCTTCATTTTCTTCGGTCTGACTTTCTTCCCTCAGGTGGCAGCCGCAGGATTCTTCACGTGCAAGAGCATCTCGTATCATGATATCGCCAAACTCCAGGAAGTCTGCAACACGACCTGCACGTTCAAGTGACTGATTCAACTCAGCACCTGAACCGGGAACGTAAACCTTATCCCAGAATTTTTGCCTGATCTCCGGAAGCTTATAAAGAGCACTTTCGAGACTTTCCTTATTTCTTGCCATACCACAGTTGTCCCACATGAGTTTGCCGAGTTCTTTATGGATTTCATCCACGGTCACGGCACCAGCGGGCCCCTTGCCGCTATTGCGCATAATTTTCTGCAATCTGTCTTCGACACTTTTCTGCGAAGCAGTAAATTCGCTGCTGTCTTCAGTAACCTTACCGACAGCCGTATTGCCCAAATAGTTAGCAATCGCAGGAGATATCACGAAATAGCCATCCGCCAGCCCCTGCATAAGAGCACTGGCTCCAAGCCTGTTTGCGCCGTGATCTGAGAAGTTACATTCACCTATGGCAAAAAGCCCCGGGATCGTGGTCATCAGATTATAATCAACCCAGAGACCACCCATTGTGTAATGCACAGCCGGATAAATCATCATCGGCTCGTTCATCGGGTTGGAGTCGGTGATTTTCTCGTACATTTGGAAGAGATTGCCATACTTCCTGGTAATTGTCGCGGCACCATCCCGTTTGATAGCATCAGCAAAATCAAGATATACTGCAAGTTTTGTAGAACCTACGCCTTTTCCTGCATCACATTGCTCCTTAGCATTTCGCGAGGCAACGTCACGGGGGACAAGGTTGCCGAAACTCGGGTACTTTCCTTCAAGATAGTAATCACGTTCAGCTTCCGGTATCTGATCAGGCGCACGATTGTCACCAACCTTTTTCGGCACCCAGACTCTGCCGTCATTCCTCAGGCTCTCACTCATCAGGGTGAGTTTGGATTGATAATCTCCATGAACAGGTATACAGGTAGGATGAATCTGAACAAAACACGGATTAGCAAATCCTGCGCCAAGCTTATGTGCACGCCAGGCTGCGGTTACATTGGAGGCCATGGCGTTGGTCGAGAGGAAATAGACATTGCCATAACCGCCTGTTGCAAGGATAACTGCATCAGCAGCATAGCTCTCTATCTTGCCAGTGATTATATTCCGAGTGGTAATGCCACGTGCTTTCCCGTCTACCACAACCACATCCATCATCTCACGGCGGGTATACATGGTAACACCACCTGAATGAATCTGGCGGGAGAGGGCGCCGTAGGCCCCCAGCAACAATTGTTGCCCTGTCTGGCCACGGGCATAAAATGTTCGGCTTACCTGGGCCCCGCCGAAGGAACGGTTGGCAAGAGTACCACCATATTCACGTGCGAAGGGTACACCCTGAGCAACACATTGGTCGATAATATTGTTACTTACCTGAGCCAGGCGATAGACGTTAGCTTCGCGGGCCCTGAAATCGCCACCTTTTATAGTGTCGTAGAACAATCGATAAATAGAATCACCATCGTTCTGATAGTTTTTTGCGGCATTGATTCCACCTTGAGCGGCAATGGAGTGCGCTCGTCGCGGACTGTCTTGAATACAGAATGTTTTTACGTTATAACCCTGCTCCGCAAGTGTTGCCGAAGCTGCAGCGCCGGCGAGTCCGGTTCCGACAACAATTACAGAAAATTTCCGGCGGTTTGCCGGGTTGACGAGTTTGTTGGCAAATTTATGGTTATCCCATTTATCTGCGAGCGGGCCTGAGGGAATACGTGAATTAAGATCCATATTATAAAACCTTGACGTGTCTCTGCCGCAGCGGTTAAACATCTGCGGGCAGTATTTTGTTTATAGTATGACGTACTTGTTTATACGCGACCGGGCTTAATAGTTGGCTCCCAGGCCAGTCATGAAGTACAGCGGGATACCTCCAAATGCAATCAGGAAAAATACAGGAACGATGTAGGTAAGCTTGTTAATCAGACAATTATAACGAGGGTGATTGACGCCAAAAGTTTGCAGCATGGACCAGAAGCCATGGCTCAGGTGAAGCGCAAGCGCCGTAAAGGCAGCGAGATAAAAAACACTGTAAAAAAAACCGCTCAGTAACACCTTTACTGTCTCTGAAATGGGCACATCTTCAGGGGCGAAAGTAAAGCCCGAAATATGTACCAATAAAAACAACAACAGAAAGAGGCCGGAGTATGGCATGGTTCTGGCTGCTATTGAATTTTTCTCTTCAACGATATGGGCCTCAACAGCATACCGGGACTTACTTACCTCTCTGTTTTGATAAAACAGATACAAACCTATGCCGATATGTGCGGTGAACAACACCAGCAGCGACATAGAAAAGAGAAAAACCAGAATTGGCAGACTGTGCAAAGCATCAGCATAATGCTGAAATGCACTACTACTCAGGTAAATTGTGGCATTTCCAAAAATGTGTGTACAGAGAAATAACACCAGGAAAAGCCCTGTAACCGCCATGACATACTTTTTACCGATGGAAGACTTGAGAAATTTGATCAACCACATGCGCGCACCCTTTAGGAAAAAGGTTTAGAAAAGTGAAACATGGTTTCCTACGCTCGTGCTCTGTGCATACGGACCTCTAAACATACAGCACATTCGCATTACGTAGTTCGAGGCGTCGGCGGAGCAGCATTTCTTACAGGGCCGACAAACTTGATGTATTAAAAAACCATATTTATATGGATACAAAAAAAAAGAAAGATATTTTTTTATTTATGAATATGTTCAATTATTTGAATGAGAAGAATCTTGTTACTCCATTTCTCCTTTTTCTATCTGATTAAAGTTTCGTAACTAATTCAAAAAGAGATACGGTATGTCTTTGAAAACAGCTATATTTGACCTCGATGGAACGCTTCTTGATACACTGCAGGATCTCGCCCATGCAAGCAATGCAGTACTCTCCAAATGCGGCTATCCCGAGCACCCAATTGATGCCTATAAAATTTTTGTCGGTGATGGTTTGCATGTCCTTATGGAGCGGATAGTCCCGAAAAGTGCAACGGCATCAGACATTGACCACTGCGTTCAGCTTTTCAACACCATATATGCAGACTGTTGGGACAACCACAGCAAGCCATATGATGGTATCGTGGATATGCTGACAGAACTGCGAAAACACGAAATTCGCTGTAGTGTTCTTTCCAACAAACCTCATGCGTTTACCTCTATCTATATAGACAGGTTTTTCCCTGAAAGTGATTTTGAAGTTGTGTTTGGTCAGCGTGAAGGTGTGGAAAAAAAACCTCACCCGGCTGGAGCGCTAGAGATCACAGAAATAATGAAAGTGAAACCTTCAGAGTGTATCTATGTCGGTGACACTGCAGTTGATATGCAGACCGGCAAGGCGGCAGGAATGTTTACCATCGGTGTCCTCTGGGGCTTTCGCGACATCGAAGAATTACAACAGAACAATGCAGATTTGATTGTAAATAGCCCTATGGAGATTGTTAAGCATGTCGTTTCTTCCCGTTGAAATTGTTCCATACGTAACATATGCAACACCACCACTGGTTGGTGCATTTATTGGTTATCTTACCAATCGAGTAGCCATCAAAATGCTGTTTCGCCCGCTGAAACCATGGCGGGTGTTAGGCATGCGGGTACCGATGACTCCAGGCGTTATCCCTTCCAAACGCGGCCAGCTTGCTGATAATATGGGTGAGGTTGTCGGTGATCATCTACTGACCTCAACCGAGATAGGCAAGGCCCTTCAAGAGGATAAATTCCAACAACATCTTTTAAACGTAATCGCCGAAAGGGTAGGGGCGATTCTACACAGTGATCTGCCTTCTGTTCCTGAATTGATTCCGAAGAAATTTGACATGTATCTCGAACTGGGAATTCGGACAGTTAAACACCAACTCAAGGAAAATATTCACCAATTTATTGGCACAGAAGCATTTAGTAGCAAAATTGAGAAAGCTGTTGATGAAAAACTGAATCAGTTTCTTAATCGTGAAGTAAGCGATATCCTTGGGGGAAGGGAACGTGAGGCGGTCTATGCCTTTATCGAATCATCCATCTCAAGGATGCTTGCCAGTCCGGTAATGGAGAAGTGGGTCGACGAGTTCGTTCAGCAGCAGGTGTACGGCGCATTGCAGAAAGAAAAAAGCCTCCAGGATATTTTACCGGAGTCGCTGCTCGAACTGCTTGAGACCTCTATCAGAGAGCAGACCCCAAACCTGCTGAAGAAACTTGCGACCATCATGAAAGACCCTGAAGTTCGTAATGCAATAGTACGCGGTGCCTGCGGAGGTGTGGAAAGTTTCATTGTATCGCTCGGGCCCATGGCGCCAATGGTGCAGAACTTTATTCCTATGGAAACAGTTGATATCAAGATTCGCGAATACCTCGACGAAAAAGAGGAAGATATTGCAAACTGGCTTTCTTCCGACGATTTACAGGAAAAAGTTGGAGTGATACTCTCTGAGAGATTTGCAAATTTCATCAAAACTCCGCTTGTTAAAATTGTCAACACTGAGGATGCCGGGAAAGTTGAAGGTTTCTGTTTACAGGTCTCGCGGCAAATTACTCTGTTACTGCAGGGCAAGGAGGTCACAACTGCTTTTTCAGCCATGATTAAGGGGAATGTTGAAACACATCTCAATGATGGAAAAATCAGGATCCGCAACGTGTTGACGGAATTTCTCGGTGAAGAGGGCATAACTTCCACCCGAAGCTGGGTGAGACAAGAAAGCGTGGGCTTACTGCGGGCACCCGATACCGTTAAAACCATCGATAACATGATTGATGCAATGGTTGACACTATTCTCAGTAAACGGATAGGAAAACTCTCCAACCTGCTGCCGGGCGAAGTGCGTAAAGAGATTTATGTCTCAATTCAAAAAATGGCCTCGACCATGCTCGAAAAAGAAGTTCCAGGCCTCGTTGATTCCCTTGATATCCGTTCAATAGTCGCCGACAAATTAAACTCTCTTGATCTGCTGCGACTTGAACGCCTGCTGCTCTCGATCATGGAAGAACAGTTTAAGTATATTAACTGGTTTGGTGCATTGCTCGGGTTTATTCTCGGGTGCGGTAATCTGGTGTTTTTGTATATGACGTGAGGTCTACTCGTTAGTGACACCTCCAATATCACTAACGTGTGTATCTACATGTAATTACAGTTTTATGCGATTAGCAACATTACTAATGCTGAAAAAATGTGTTACTAATCGCTTTTTCAATCATAGTGTACCAATGATGGCTGGAAGGTTGCGACAAGCGATAAATTCGCAATATAACTTAACGGTGAGATTGTAACGGGTGGGACGGAATTAGAAAGGTGTGCAGAGCACTCTGCCGTTCAGTCGACGAATATTGAAAAAGGTGTACAGTAGGGCTTAATCAATTGCAAATGTCAGCTTTTCAGCCAATTGCTTCATTTTAGGATGCGCAGTGGAATCGGAGAGTTGGAGACGATTGTCAGAGGTGTGGAATCCTGAAACATAGGGCCAGTGCTGCCTAGATGCATAGGGGAAGAAATGAATTTGTAGATTCTCTTAAATGGTTAACATTGCCATTGCTAGCTTTTCCCATCACGAGATCGTGTGACTTCCGTAACCTCTCTTTGGTTATCTTGACTTGGCAGTTACTCCATTTTTGACCGATTCCAAACACGTAGGCAGAGTTCTGAGACTCATGAATAACCGTAACCAATCAGAATAGAAAATAACTGCCAATAGGAACATTCGGCTTCGGCAAGCAGATCTCCCAAACTATGTTGCGGCAGACTTGACAGTCTGGCAGCTATTCGAAGCCTATGTCAATAATGACGCCAGCAACTTCCTTAGTTTTTTACACATCTAACCGAAAACATATAATCTTTTGATATGGTAGTGCGGCGTATTTCACCCTTATGTGTATTCCAACAGGAGTAGACAAGTGTCCTGTTATATGCATCTTTTTCTGTTGCATTACTACTTGTCCAGAATTCGGTATACATCCCCTGGGTTATATACCAGCGTTTCAACTTTACTCCAGCGGCGCTGGCATAGAACTTATATCTATTTACTTGTGCCTGGTCGAATTTCTTAAAAAGTGTATCCGGTTGAGCTTCTTTGAGCGTGATGGCTATATCATTATCACCTCTCCATCCTTTCTTGTTTAGATCCCCTTCGGGTATGCCAATTGTTTTTTCCAGCTCTTTCCAGTCCTCATCTGACGCTACTCTCCATCCAATCGGACAAATGTTTCTTTCATCCGCGACATCATGCCAGTCATAGAGTCTGCCGTATTTCAGGAGATTATGTTCGTCATCATCAGGAATAAAAGCAGTCTTTATCTTCGAGCCATCTTGAAACTTTGTACTCCGAAGATTTTCTGCAAGCCAAACCTGTTCTCCAATTTTTACTGTACGATACGTGTTTCCTTCCAGATCTTGAACAGTACCCTCTGTTACGTTTATGTCACTAGCTGATAATATGACGGGAATAGACATAAAGGCTCCTGTAAACAATAGTAATTTCTTCATTAACCAGCTCATTACATTTGGTTATTGGAGTGGATAAGTTCTTTTAACGTAACATGACTATTTCTGAACCTGGCGTTACTAACTTCGCCTTTGATATGAATGGCGTTAGAGGGGCAATTCTGAATGCAGGCAAAACACATGAAACATTTGTCACTCAAAGAGATCTTTCCATTTTTCGCGTCCATCTCTATATTATTGACCGGGCATACGCTGGCACAAACCCCGCACTGGGTGCAGCTATCTTCCACATAGATATAATTCTCGATCCCTTCGCCAACGACATGCACTTTTAATCTTTTTTCGCTAAAAGGTTTTCCATCTCTTCTGAACATATAATTCATTGCCGCCTTATCGAGAAAGTTTTCTTTTAACGTTCCCTCTTCTGAAGAGGCAATAGCAGATTTGACAGCTTCCAACTGTTTTTCAATCTGTTTTTTAGGTTCCTTTGCGACCTGTTTTTCCATATCGAAGGTAGGTAAATAATTGTCCACCATTTTAATCCGGCCAATGTAAGAAAAGTGGAACCCGGCTTCATCAGCGATATCGGATAAGTGCTTGGCCACAGCGCCGGAATAAATTCCGTAGGTTACTACGGCAAAAAGGTATTCACAGTTGAATGTCGCTTTCTTTAGAAAATCTACGACGTAAGGAGGAACCGACCAGGCATGAAGGGGGAATACAATACCAATCTTTTCATCAGTAAATTCATAGGTTCCCTCTTTAACCATTTGAGGGATGGAGTACAATTCTCCGCCGATTGATTTTGCGATATAGAGGCTATTGCCAGTTGCTGAGAAATATAAGATTTTCATTTCTTATCCTTTCAAATAATAGAAGCCCAGATTACGTTCCTGGAGGGCTTATTAATTGCGTATTTAAGAGTTGGTTGTTTATGTGTGCGACAGGTGTTTCCCATCGTTTGCAGCCACTATAACTCTCGGTGTTTGATATGGATAGGCGACATGCTCTCGAAAACATGCCTAATTGTATCAATTGGTTGAGGTAAGTGGTTTGCGGTGCTACGCCGAACAACTCTTACCCGGGAGTGTCCAGATCCCAGGATGGGAGAATGGTGACCGAATTGACAATTGAGGTGGATAATCCTGCTGCAACTCCATCCAGTGCAAAAAGTTAAAATTACAAGCGATCATAGTTCCATTACGGTTGGCCATAGGTTTTAATCATTCTCAAGAACATTCTGTCAAAAGCCCTGTCGCTCAACAATTTTCTGGCAAGCAGTGACTGTCGTGCCATTTTACCGGCGGCATATCTCGTCTTCGGTTTTTTGGCATTAATAGCTTTTGAAATGGTATGGGCGATTACCGTTGGTTCGCTATATTGGCCGGGCTTTTGGCTGTTCTCCATCATGTTAGCTATAATGGATTTCATTTCTCCATATAGACTGTGTTCATCTTCAAATTGTTGATCCATGGCGGCCTTAAATCCTGTTTTAATGACACCTGGCTCAATTATGACCACATCTATTCCAAATTGCTTTACTTCTAGACGAAGGCAATCGCTCCATCCTTCCAGGGCGTGTTTGGTGGCATGGTACCAGGCCCCTAGGGGAGTGTATACTTTACCACCCACAGAGGACACATTAACGATCATGCCGTTCCCCTGTTTCCGCATGACTGGTAAAACGGCTTTTGTTATCTCTGCTAAACCAAAGAGATTCACATCAAACTGTCTTTTGGCCTGATCGTAATCGATTTCTTCTACCGGGCCGTAAACGGCATAGCCAGCATTGTTCACCAGTACATCTATTTTCCCTTCCGCTTCGAGGATTTTTTGCACCTCGCCCCGTACTTGCTCATGATTGGTGATATCCATAGCAACAGCTTTTCCGCCGGCAGCAACAATATCCTTCATCTTTGTCACTCTGCGGGCCGCGCCATACACGGAATATCCTTCCTTTATCAATTGCAGAGCCGTGGCTTTACCTATCCCGCTGCTGGCTCCTGTGACGACTATAACCTTTTTCATAACTGCAGCTCTCTTCCCGTCAAATTAAAGGCCCCAGCTAAGCCCGGTTGCTTTTTCTGAGACATCCCACAGCTTTTTCGATACAGCTTTATCCACAGCATGCTGCTCTAATTTGCATCCTCCAACAGGGCCGGTCCAATTATTTCGTCCTGTAGGACCATAGAAACCCTTCTGATCCAGATCCTTTTCGGTGGCACACATGAGTTCCGGGTAGGAACCTTTTTCAGCCGATTGAACAAAGGGGGACAAGGTCATCAAAAACCATATGGATCGTATCAATAAACTACCGCTGGTTGTGATCAGAGCTGTTTTGGAAGCACCCGGATGGCAGGCATAAACATTTACATCGGTCTTGCCTGATTTTTTCAGCCGGTCCTGCAGTTCATAGACAGCCATGATCTGTGCCAATTTGGACTGGCTGTAGGCATCATTAGCGGTGTAATCCTTCTCCCAGTTCATATCATCAAATTTGATGGTTTTAAGTCCCATTTTGTAACCTTCACTACCTACAGTTACGATACGTCCCTTTGATTTTTCAATCATAGGGAATAGTAAACCCTGAAGCAGAAAATGACCGTAGTGGTTCACACCCAGCTGGTTTTCAAAGCCGTCCACAGTAAGCTCCCGCTTAGGAACTTGTGCGATAGCACCGTTACATATAAGTGCATCGATACGGGTCACTTTTTCAAGCACCTCTTCTACTGCTTTTTGGACAGAAGCCAGTTCAGCCAAGTCCATCTGTATGCATGAGACATCAGCATTATCACCAAGCTCTTCTTTTATAATTGCGATGACTTCTTCTGATTTTTTGGGATTACGGTTTAGCATCACCACTTTTGCTCCTTTCCCGAGCAGTATCTTGGATGCCTCGAAACCAGTACCACTGGTCGCACCTGTGATAAGGAATGTCTTTCCCGTTAGGGAGCCGATTCGCTCCGGTGTCCAGCCCTTCTTTCCAAATTGTGTATCTGCCATTGTTCCAATTTCCTTGTTTTGCGTGTTGAGCTAAAATGTCGCTTGAATATTTTTTTAGTTAGCTGTACGGCAAGTGTTCCCATCGTTTGAAACCATTATAGCTCTCAGATTTTGACATAGATAGGCGAGATACTCTCCAAAACATGCCTATTTGTATCATCGTGTTGAATTATACGTTTTGTGGTGCTACATTGCTTGCATGAGCAAAAAACAAATACAACAAATCATTGAAGACAGGGTCAGCGCGGCTGGCATGGTGGAAACCGGGGTGAAGGGGGTAAAACTCTTTCGGGTTATGGAGTCACTTCGCTGCGCTCCTGCGGTGTACGAACCCACCGTGGTTGCAATCGTGAACGGGGAAAAGGAAGCTATCCTTGATGGTAAAAGGCATGTGTACGACAGCAGTAGGTACATGTGTTGTACCATATCAATGCCCGTGGAAGCGGGGACGCCCTTAGCTTCACCGGACAATCCCTTAATGGGAGTGTCTATCTCCCTGGATACAAAAGTAATGACCGAATTGGCAATTGAGATGGAAAGAGCCACTGGCGCTATCCGCAAACCCAAAAGCGGCTCGCTCCCGCAAGGCTTGACACTCGCCCGCTGGGACGACAGTTTCACCGAATCGCTGTTGAGACTGCTGCAAGTGTGTGATACCCCGGCAGATACTGCAATACTTGGCGCCGGTCGGCTTCGGGAACTGTATTACGCTGTATTAAAAGGTGATGCGGGGGATTCCGCAAGACGCGCATTTGGCGTGGGCAATGAAATAGCCCGGGCAATTGAGTATCTCTCTTCCCGCCTGGATGAAGCAGTCACCATTGACGATATGGCCGCTCAGGTGGGGATGAGCCGGGCCGTGCTCCACCGCAAGTTTAAGCAGGCTACCACGATGTCGCCCATCCAGTTTGTGAAGTCTATGAGGCTGAATAGCGCCGCCATGAAGATTGTCGGAGGAATGAATGTGAACGAGGCGGCCATGGAAGTTGGCTACGTGAGTTCTTCTCAATTCAGTCGGGAGTTCAAACGATTGTATGGGCAGTCTCCCAGACAGTGGAGCCAGTCCATACAAGTGCCCACTGGAATAGCCTGACGAATGACCTGTTTTTTAATCAATTTCAGCTGACTACGCTTACGCTTCAGTTGTTTTAGCCAATTACTTTGAGCCGCTTGACGGGTGTTAATATTACCACCTCGAAGGTCTTGGTATTCTGCTAACGCTTCAAGTGTAGACTACTACTGTATCCAAGTGGTCACCAGGCATCAAAAGCATGGAAATTTAAGTGAAATTCAGAAGTGAGGATTATCTATGAGAGGCTATGGAGCCGCTTAGTGTCACGGTCACAGAGGCTAGTGTCATGTCACGCAATAAGTGTTGGATAAAGACGTTTCAGTTTTATTCGGGCATCTTCTGCAGTGAACTGCCAGTTAACCCTAGCCTGCATCCCGTTCCTTTTTAATTCCCATGCCTTGACCTCACTACGCATGAC
>JBFHGS010000020.1:0-33505 GCA_041582995.1 Desulfopila sp.
CCTTGTGATTCTCGATCTCACAGTTCCAGGCAGTGGTGGCGGGAAAGAGACGATCAAACAGATACTGCATCTTGACCCACAGGCCAGGGCGATAGTTTCCAGCGGCTACACAGATGATCCGGTGATGGCTTTTTATACTGAATACGGTTTTAAAGGGGTCGTGACTAAGCCATATGTATATAAACAGTTAATTGAGGCAGTGAATGCAGTGCTTGCTGGCTGACTCTGTCGACGATTAACTGATATAGATTCCATGAGAGGGTCAGGCTGCTTGCCATGTTCCCTCACTTCTACCCTCATCCCTTTCCTTTCATCTCTACAGGCCTGTTTCAGGTGGCAATCAGACTCCCTTTTGTGTCAGAGCTTTCTGAATTGCTTCACTGATATTGAGCAGTGTGTAGGGTTTTGAAACGAATTGGCTGATTCCAAGCTGTTGTGCCTCATTGATCTGATCTGCCTGAGAATAGCCACTGACTATGATAACCTTCTGATGCGGGCGAAAAGTTAAAATTTGCTTATAGGTCTCCAGGCCATCAATTCCGTTTGGCATGATCATATCCAGTAAGACCAGATCTACAGTATGGGCTCGGAGATATGTTATTGCAGACTCTCCACTGTGAGCTGTGGTAACAGTATAATTCAGGTGCTGAAGTATTTCTGATGCCATCTGTCGCTGGCTTGTAATATCATCAACAATGAGGATAGATTCTCCATTACCTTTAACCGGCACTCTTCTCTGTGTATTCTGTTGTTGTATCGCAGCTTTTTTCTGGGTATCTCCTCCATGTAGCGGGAGAAATATATGAAATGTAGTGCCTTTGCCGTCTTCACTTTCAACGCTTACGGCCCCGTTATGATCGATGATAGTTCCCCAGACGATTGCAAGGCCAAGTCCTGTGCCGCTATGGCCGGGCATTTTTCCTGTATAAAACGGATCAAATATTTTTTGCTGAAGATATTGCGGAATCCCCATCCCCGTGTCTGATACGCTCAATTTAGCATAATCACCGGCGCGCCAGACCGGCCAGCCTTTTGGGTGACTCGTGACGGAAACAACATCAAGATGTATAGTGACTGTACCACCTTCCGGCATGGCTTCAACACCATTCGTGATGATATTCATGAGAACGTTTGAGAGATGAACTTCTGATCCCATGACAGGTAGAATAACGGATGTATCAGGACCTGCGATTTTCACATTGCTGTGGTTCCTTAGTAACGCTTCACATTCAGCACTGGCAAGATATTCGCTGACTACATAGCCAAGATCCACAACTTCTTCAATCTTGAGTTCGCGACGGGCAAGGGTGAGCAGATCCCTGACGATTGCCGCAGCTTTTCGTCCTGCTGTCCGGATAGTTTCCAAAGGCTTGCGCATCTCAGAATCTTCAGCAAGGCCGGCAAGAAGCAGGTCCGGATAACTGACGACGCCTGAAAGGATATTGTTCAGATCATGAGCAACGCTTCCTGCAAGAACTCCTACTGCCTCCATTTTCTGGGCTTGCTGCAAGCTTTGCCGCATGAGCTCCCGTTCCTGCTCGGCTTTTTTAATTTCGCTGATATCTGTTGAAATGGTGAGTTTGGCATGTCTGGTGTTAGGCCAGACGACCCTTTTTTCTCGATTTAAAACCCACTTGTTGTGCAGCTGATCCCAAAATTCCCAGACAATTACCCTGTCGTCTGTCGGTGCTGAAGAGAGGAATTCGGGGATTTTGCAGAATGAACAGGGAAATTTCTCATTTCTCAAATATTTATAACACAAATTACTGTTGGAGGATGGCAAGGACTCAGCTGGTTTTCTGTTATCATAAAGGGTGTCATAGCTCTCCATATCAACGACGTAGATGTGGGCGTCAATACCGTCTAATACTGCTTCAAATTTTTTATGAGCTTCCTGTAGGAGCGTATTGGCATTGTGTAGGGCCGCTGTCTTATTCCGGATTCGTTCCTCTAAACCTGCATTTAAGGTATCGAGTTGTTGTGTCAGATACAGATTGTTGAGCCGGCCTGCAGCCATGTTTACTATCTGATCAAGGAGAAAAAGTCCGGATGTTAGCTGGCTTTCATTGCTTTTACGGCTAAAGAAGAGAAACAGGCCATTTGGGTAGTCATGGCAGTGAAAAGGGATAATCGTAACAGAAGTTGCTGAGAACCCTGTTGTGGTCAACGTTGTTGTAATCCCATGAGTTGAGTGGGAGATAAACGGACCGGCTTTGAGTTCATCACATATTTCCGGATCGATGGTGATCGGGTATCCGATGTTCTCGTCCTCAGAAAAAGAGCAGTAGGAGCAGATATGCTCGACCTTGTCCTCAAAGAGTTGGCCGCAAGTGACGAATGGGAAATTTTTAAGTATAGATGCCCTTTCCAGAACATTTGCAAGAACTTCCATTGGATCGTTGAGTCCCTGGATAGCTTCAGCAACCAAACCAAGCAGCATGGCGTCTTCCGCCCGTTCAGAAAGTTGGGAGTTTTCCTGTTCGAGAACCGCAATTGTGGCTTTTAAAACATCTATCTCTTTTTGAGAATGATTCATCTGGCCTTTTGGAAGAAGTTGAGCATCTCATGAGCAAGCATTTCCGGTTCATCTTCCTGGATAAAGTGCCCGCCTGTAGCAATTCGTATCAACTTGCTGGAAGAGAGGTCGTTATGGAGTTTTTCTGAAATAGCAGCACTCAGGTACACATCTGCGTCGCCGCGAATGATAAGAGCATCGACTGTGAGGTGACGAAGCTGGTCTTCAATTTCGATGAGATGTCGATTGTTGAGACAGTCTGCGAAATGAAGGAAAGCCCTGCGTCCCTCTCTGGTGCTCATAGGTTTCCAGAAAAGTTGCATCAATTCATCATTGAGCCGGTCTTTATGATGGAGCCCTCTGCGCACAACAAGACGAAATGCACCAACATCAAGGGTTGCCATTGCGAGTTGCCGTATTATTGGGGTTCGCATGGCGATGATCGGCTGTACCGGCCAGAAATTGTGACCCACTGAATTTACGAGGGTTAAATCATACAGAAGTTCAGGATAGTTGACGGCAAATATTTGTGAGATTCCTCCTCCTACATCATGACCGACCAGATGGATTTGCTGTTTATCAAGCTCAAGCGTACGGAGTAGCTGGCGAATAATCGTTGCATGGTGGGGGAGAGAGTAGTCTGTATCAAGAGATTTTGAAGAATCCCCGCAACCAAGCAGATCGATGCTGATCACTCTGTATTTTTGACTGAGGAGTGGTACTATATTGCGCCAAATGAAGGAATATGTTGTGATTCCATGTAGTAATACAATCGTCTCACCTTCACCTTCAAGGTGATAGGCTATGTCGTATCCGTTAACCGAACAGATGGAAACATTGTTGCTCACTTTAACCTCACGTTAGAGGAAGTTACTGAACTTCAGGATGAGTTGCCTTATGGTAATGGTGTACTGTTTTTACTCTTCAAAGAGATGCTTTCAAATATATTTGTCGCAGGACTCCTGATTGAACCGTTAATTCAAGCCATACTCAAGGATACCTCAAAAAAACTGCGAGGCCCAAGAGATAATGTATATGATTTGTCTGTTTTTACGCGAAGATCTCTGATGAAAAGTATGCAACCTGTTTTATCATAAAGCACTTTAGGCAGATGGTGGTGATTGCGCCTTGGAAAAGAAACCGGCAGAGCCTGTCTTTTTGAACTGAACTAAGGCGGTCAATTCTGCATTTGCAGGCTGATACCATCGACGATTCCATGACACAGGCAGGCGGTGCCTATCAGCAGGGGCTGTGCAGGTCGTAACTGGCAGTGTTCTAACAACGTCCAGAGGTCGGCGGGGTAAAAGCCGCCGACCCCTGAACTGAATTGTCTGCTCCTGAGGATAACCGGGGTAAAATCTGCGAAGATACTGGAAGCAAGTAACTGAAAGAGAGGCAATGGTCGGGGCAGCCCGGTAGCGGTGCAGAAAATTTCAGGCTCGGGGCAATCCGGCGGGCAGAGAAAGTCTGCATGTGATACCGCTATTTGAGCAGGAGTGATGCGAAAGGGATGAGGGAGCAGGCGAAGTACGTTGTCCGGAATTTCAACATCCTGCACGCAGAACCCTGCAAGCGAAAGTTTCTTTTTCAGCCATTCTGCAGCTACGTGTAGCGGAACTGCCGGTACAATTTTATTTACAGCAGCCGTTGTGGTGAGGTTGTTAACCAGCCAGTTCACGCAATCATCGCAAACCAGTTCAACGCCTCCGGGCAGATTACCTGGACTATGCATGTCTACTACGAGAATTGTTGCTGCCGGCAGTTGCTGCCGTAATATCCTTGCGGCACGACTGCCAAATTGTCCGCCTCCCAGAATCCAGATCGTTTCCTGATCCACCATGTGAGTCTCGCCTCCCCGTTGTTGAATACTGTTTTTCATGTATCAATGAAAAGATCTGAGATCATGACCAGCTGCCGACGTAAATGATGCTGGAAGCTGGTCTCGGTAATAGTCTGTTTTTTTTCCCTGAATCGCACACAGGCAATGGTGTTTTGGAGCTTCTTATCGGTGACAAGGATCGGCACTATAGAACCTTCGGTTATCTGCTGTGTCATGAAATGACTTACTGTAATTCCAAGTCCGAGATCAAGTTCTATC
The DNA here is from genome assembly GCA_041582995.1 of Desulfopila sp. Lineage (GTDB taxonomy): Bacteria > Desulfobacterota > Desulfobulbia > Desulfobulbales > Desulfocapsaceae > Desulfopila. The sequence continues at coordinate 4,614 of JBFHGS010000020.1, forward strand.
GCGGTGATTATCGCCTGGGCGCTGTCTACTGTAAATGGCAGATTCAACGAGGAGGGCACCGTGTTGAAATGCAGACTGAACCAACTGTGAAAGAGCGCGAGATCCCTTTTGTAGCCAATGTAATCGAGATGTATGAGGTTGTCATACGTCAGCTTCGTTACATTACGCTCATAATATTTTCGTGAACAGGCGAGTATGAATTCTTCGTGTACGACCGGTTCTATAATGTAGGATGTAACCCCTCCCGGTGTATCAATAAAGATTGGCAGAATGTCAATATATGCAAAATCCAGAGATCCCTCGGCAACCATACTGAAGAGAACCTTGGGGTCACCAATTTCGAGATGCAGGGAGACCTCGGGGTATTTCTGGTGGAACGAAGTAAATATTCGGGGAATATAGCTCTTGCCAAATTCAGAAGGGGCTCCGATTCGCAACAGGCCTGCAGGGGTTTCAGTGCTGCGGTTTATACTTTTTACTCCCTGTTCCAATTCTGACATAAAATGTCTGACGATCTCATAGAGCTTCGTGCCGGCAGAGGTTGGAACCAGTCGACGATTCACTCTGGTAAACAGCGTGGCCTGCATCTCTTCTTCGAGCTTTTTCAGATGCTGACTCACCCCGGACTGGGTGATATGCAGCAGTTTCGCGGCTGCTGTGCTGCTCTGCTCAGTGTAAATATAATAAAAAACTCTTAAGCGATTGAAATCAGGAAGCATGTTGTTGTGCTTGTATGGTTTTGCTGGTTAGTATAATTAACCGATATCAGTAGAAGGGTTAATTTTACTAATTATCACTTCAGGTTTAAGATTGCAACAATCGATAACCGGGGTGAATCGAAGTGTTCGCCGCGGTTATGTCATATTTGAACTAAAAAGGATATCAGGTTTGAAAATTGGAGTGATTGCGGCAATGGAAGAGGAACTTGCATTGCTGGTAGAGGAACTGGAGTGTCGCAGTGAGGTACAGTTTGGTACTTTCACCTACCATACTGGCAGAATTCACGGGCTAGAGGTGGCTCTGTTTCTCTGCGGTATCGGCAAGGTGAATGCGGCGGTAGGGACAACCTTGCTGATAGATAAAATGAGCCCGGATTATCTCATAAATACAGGGGTTGCCGGTGGTTTTCAGGATGCAATGAACATCGGTGATATTGTCATATCGGCGGAGGTTCGACATCATGATGCCGATGCCACAGTCTTTGACTATGAGTTTGGACAGATTCCGCAGATGCCTGCAGCATACCGTGCGGATGAGTATCTCATGAGGCTTGCCCGTAATGCATGCCTGGAAGATAAACAGGTTGCTATTCATCAGGGGAATATTCTCTCCGGAGATTCGTTTGTGCATCACCCGGAGCAGATTCAGAATATCCTGAAAAAATTCCCGGACGTAATGGCTGTTGAAATGGAAGGGGCGGCAATAGCTCAGACCAGCTATCTCTTTAATGTGCCATTTGTATTGATTCGCTCAATATCGGATAAGGTGCAGGAAGACGGAAGTGCTGATATTTACAATGATTGTAAAGACAGGGCTGCTGAGAACTCAGTGAAGATGGTACTGGAAATATGCAAACAGATAGAAAGAAAGGTCACAGAGAAATGCAAAAGATTCCAAGTTTTCAAATAGATCATACACGTCTGCAAAGAGGCATTTTCGTTTCCCGGAAAGATACTTTGGGAGAGGAGACGGTGACAACCTTTGACCTGCGCCTGAAAGAGCCGAATAACGAACCTGCGCTGACCAGCGCCTGTGCTCACACCATTGAGCATATCGGTGCCACTTTTTTGCGTAATCATCATGCGTATAGCGAAAAAACAATATACTTCGGTCCGATGGGTTGCCTGACCGGTTTTTACCTCTTGCTGAAAGGTGATCTGGAATCTCAGACCATTGTACCTCTTATGCAGGAGCTTTTTGGATATATAGCTGAATTTTCGGGAGATGTTCCCGGAGCAACACCGGTAGAATGCGGTAATTATCTGCTGATGGATCTTGAAGCCGCGTGCGGGGAAGCTAAAAAGTACTGTGAAGAAATACTTACCGATATGAAAAAAGCCAATCTTCTGTACCCTGAACTGAGATCTTGATCCGCTTCTCTCCGGATTTGCTATAAGGAGAGTGCGAAGAGGGAGAAGAATATGGAATATGGCCGTCTGGATTAAACCAGCTGGAGATACGCCAGCGCAGAGAGGCAGAGCAGGAAGGCAGGAAGTGCAAAGACCCGTTTTAAAGCGTGCCGGTTTGCCAGCAGTCGTTTGATGATGCGCTGGGTAGCATAGAGCGAGGCGATCAGTCCACCTGAAACAGTGATGATCTGCAGTACATAGGTGGCATCACGGCTGACAGCACGAAAGGGGATGTACGAGTTGCTGATCCCGGCCATTTCCAGCAGGTTTGCAGGCAGCAGCCAAAAACCAGCAATAAGAATTTCCAGATGGGCTGCCATGAATCCTCCGAGTACCAGTGGAATCATGCCGTATCCCAGAGTTGAAGCGGTTTGCTTCCAACTGTTGCCGGTGAGCTTTGCCATAATCTGCGACATAAGAGTGTAACCGCCAAGATAAACTATAATACAACCGTAAAAGAATATGGTTGAGACCAGAGCAGCATTTGGTGGCAAACCGATGACCTGAAGGGGCCCTGTCAGGTTCTGGATGAAGTCCGGGAACTTCTGGCTGATGGCAAAGGGAAGAAATATGGCGGCCAGACTGATGACCAGAAAGCTGTTTTCCAGCCTGGGTGACTGTTGATTCCAGAGCTCCTGCGGGGCCAGTCGCAGGTTAAGGTGGATGGCATTTTGCTTGCAGTTCTTGATACATTGACCACAGAGAATGCAATCCCGGTTATTGTCTACCAGAAACGGGTGGCGGAACATGGGACAACCTGCCACCCCGTCATCACCATTGTAGCATGAATGGTCAGTGCAGCGGTTCATACACATGTGGGTATTTGAGCGCAGTTCAAGAATTGAAGGCATGGAGAACAGGGCATTGATTGCTCCCAGCGGGCAGAGGTAGCGGCACCATACTCTTCGTTTATAAAACATACTGAAAAAGAGCGAGCTCAGGGTGATGGTCAAAATGATCCAGGCGGTGAGTCGCGGTGAGTGATACGCGTTCCACACTGTTTCTATCCAGAACAGGAGGATGCAGAGCAGGCCAACGATCCAACCCGAATACTCTCTGATAAATTTCGGCGTCGGTCGTTGCGGCTTGAGCAGAGACTGAGCCAGCCAGCCCGGCACTGCCAGCCCGCAGACGCTGCACCAGGTACGGGCAAGAAAGAAGAATGAAAAGATCAGCAGAGGCCAGCCTATTACCCAGCTGAGCGTCAGGCCGATATTGTTTTCGGGTTCAGGCGTACCAAAAAAGAGCGCTGCCAGAACAAGAATGAAAAAGATACCGACAACCGCCCGGGGTAACATCGGAAACAGTTTGCTCGTAAGAAATGCACGAACGATACGCAGACGTAACAGGTTATACTCCCATTTACCTTCCGGGCGCGGCATCCCGAGCAGGATCTGGTCGCTGAGCGGTTCGTTGTTTTTGCCAAGAATGACAGCCCTTTGCAATACACCTGCAAGTTCAGTGAGGTTGCCGGGCCAGTCATAATTCATGAATTTGCCAAGGGTTTGATCTTCCACCCGGTCAATGCGCTTGCCATATTGAAGACTGTAGCGCTGCAGATAATATTGGATCAGCCGCGGGATATCGCGCCTGTGCTGCCGTAATGGTGCTACTCTGAAATGGTGTTTTTCAAACAGAGAATAGAGAGATGGCAGTAGCCTGTTATGACCGTCCTGCTGCCCCGGAGGGTCATCGCAGATCAGAATAATACGGGAACGGAGGGCAACCCTGTTCTCTCCGCCGATTCTCTGAAAAAAACCTTTTTGTATTACCCGGGCAAGTTGGCGCTGAACGTCCGGCTCCAGATATTCGGTGCCCAGCAGCACAACGGTTCCTCCCTGTGTTCGTTCGAAAACGCCAAGCTGCTTTATCTGCGAAAAGGCAAAGCTATCCCTCTCGCAACCGTAAAGCTCGCCATCCAGACGATCCGGCTCGATAGAACGCATATCGATTTCCGCATAAGGACCGTTGCAGCAGGAACTGGCTGTGTGAATTTCCCGGGCGACCAGGGTTCGCCCTGTACCGGTCTCTCCTGTAAGGATGACCGGAGCCAGAGTGGTGCTGAATTGCTTTATCGCTTTGTCTATCTGACGGGCTATTGAAGAATCCTTCAGCCGCTTATCCTGTACTGCAGTGGAGGGACGTTGGTTGTCAGATGACTCTGAACGCGGTGAGTGGAGAAAATTCCTATGCAGATCATCTTCAGTAGTACGAAATCTGGATTGATTTTGCGTCAGTGTATTTGCATGATCTCGGAAGGAAACACGCAGACGGTTGGCCAGCGCTATATTAAGATGGCGCTGGATCACTGCATTGTTCAGCAACAACGTCCGAAACTGCTGTTCATCATAGCTCAGCAGTGAAAGGTTGCTCAGTGCCCGAATGTTGAGACTGTTGTTGCTGTTGGTCAGCAGAGAAGTTTCACCAAAATGTCCACCCGGGCCGATATGACCCACAACATGGCGCCCGCCGTCCTCAACATTGAGGCTTAGCTCAGCTTCACCTTCTGCTACAATATAGAATCGTCCGCTCTTTTCTCCCTGCCTGTAGACGTACTGCCCCTGATCGATTCTCTGCCACTGGCCAGCAGCAATGATCTGCTGAACTTCGCTGTTGTCGACCTCTTTGAAGAGGACTGAAGTATGCAGGATTCCTGAGAGGGTATCGTTTTCGAACATGGAGTATCGCCGTAAACTTATTCTATGGTGTAGTACATCTCAAACCTGTAACTGATTACAATTACCAATTGCTTCACAAAATAGCGTAACTCGGCTAACAGGTGATTTCAAGGATATACGCTATTGGGAGTTGCTTTGCGTTTGCTACAGAGCGTAGAACCGGTTGCACAGGCATTGTGCAGTGGTGGAAGGTGGGAAGGTGTGAAGAACTGTTGCAGTCGATTGAACGAAATATGCAGTCTATGCAGACTGCCCGTGTTTTCATCAGTGCAGTGCGGCACGAATACTGAACTCCTTCAGCTGATGTATTGACTATAGTTTTCGATTTTCGTTTTCAGGCGATCTGCCAGAAAGAGATTCGCTTCGCCGAGCTGGGCCAGAATGATATCTGCTTCGTCTCTATACTGCATAATTTTTTCGGTAGTCCAATGGCCTGGAGGCGGTTGTAAATTTGTTATTCTGTCACACAGCTTTACCGACCATACGGCCCGGGGTTGCTGACGTATTCGCTGAAGGCTGTCGGCCATCTGTTCTTTCTTTGTAGCAAGCCCGGTATTCTTCGTTAACGCCAGGACTCCCTGACCGACAGCCTCTCCGAAAGTATCGACGATGTTATCGTAGGTTGCCGGTGTGTCTTCAATGGCGTCGTGCAGAAGAGCGCATTGAATGATCAGGTCAGGATCAGTGGTTTCCGGCGTATTGACAATAGCTGCCATTGCCTCCATGGCCACGAGACCAAGGTGATGAATGTACGGGATGTCGCTCCCCGGAAGTTTTTGTCCAAGGTGGATTGTTGCTGCAAAGCTCCATGCCTGTATGTAGAGGTCCTGATTCCAGATCTTTTGAACTACAGCACTATTGGAACGAGTTGCAACTTTCATATACATGCCTGATATTTCTTTACATACCCGATAGGTTTGTAACTGTGTTTGGCCTGTCGCAGGCCGTCATCTCCGAGATCCTGTTCACGGTTTATGGTCTGGTAGAAGTCGGGCAGGATATTGGCAAAAGACTGGTTGATAAACTGGTAGATGCCTTTGTATGTGTAGAGCGCTTTTTCAAAATGTATGACAAAACTGCTGCTGTTTGCCAGTTCCTCACCTAAGGAGTAGGCCACCGGCTGGTCTTCGACGAAATAGATTGCGCCGCATAATTGTAACTCCCATGATTGTTCCAGCGCTTCGCGGGCAGAGTAATAGTCTCCCTGGGAGCCGTGCTGTTCCCGCCACTTATCGAGAACCTGCAGGGCCTGAGGGATATGTTCGTCGAGCAGCGGTTTGGCGGTGTGCTCATGGTTGTTGACAAAAGCTTTGATAAGATTTCGTTTTTTATGAAAATTTCTTCCCTTGAGCTCGGCGAGATCTTCACGACTGTAGAGATAGTCAAAATTGTCACGATCTTCGGTTACCTGGAACCCCATCTCCTGCAGAACTTCTTTCTGCGATTCAGAAACACACTTCATTCGGATGTAATCCGTAAAGAGTTGAGTGAGCGTCTTTTGATCGGGCAGTCCGAACGGGAGCATGAAGAACCGGCTTCCTTCGTCATGTCCGAGAAGAACAAGGAGATTGTCTGCCAGCCTTGAAAGTGTGTAGTTGTGTTTGTCACGAAAGAGGTACAAATTGGCAAAGGTAAATTCAGAAATACCTTCAGGTAATTTGCGTAGTAATTCATGCAGATCGGGACGCAGGTCAAGCGTCAGGCTGCATGCATCGGGGTAGAGCGGGATTTCATTCATGGCTTTTAAAAAAGTAGGTTGAGGAGTAGGGAGGTGGCGCGATTAGTTTTTCTCTTTAAGGTACTGTACCAGAAAAGCATCCATTGCTAAATGCGTGATGTGGTGCAGGACGCAAACAACGAGTGCGAGTCCGTACTCGGGGAAGAGAGAAACCTGCAGGATGATGCTGAGCGGCAGTGTCTTTTGGCCCCCCATCAATATGACACTTTCCCGCCGTCCTTTTTCTATTCCGGTAATTTTAGTCGCCATCAGGCCGATGATCACCAGAATCAGGTGAAAAAGAAAGGTGATTGCGATTACCGGTAAAACAGAGCCCAGGCTGGCAACGATTGCATCACGACCCTGGCAGGAACCCATCCAGACAACTGAAAGTATGCCTATCTGGTTACAGAACGATGTATAAGGAAGAACAGGCTGCACGTGTGCGTTTGCCGCATTCCGGGTGAGTATGCCGAGAATAAGGGGCAGAAGAACAAGTTGTGCAATCTTGATCATTATCGGCAGCTGGTCGATTTCAATGACTCTTGTGTTCCCGGTAAACGAGAGTATGATGCCGAGCGTCAGAGGGATGGTTAATACCGCCAGTGAATTGGCAAGGATGGTGATAAGGAGAGCATGTGCCATATTGCCACCCGCAGCGCCGGTCATGACAACGCCGCTGCTGAGTGTTGAAGGCATTGCTGAAACAAGCAGCAGGCCGAGTATGATGCCTGTCTGCAGGGGCAGGAAGTTAAAAAGCAGGGCTACCAGAGGGGCAATAAGGAAAATTATTGCCAAAGAGAGGAGGGTACCCCGGTAATCTGCAAAGCCTGCACGAATCTGTCGGGTATTAAGTGCCAGACCTGAGAGGAAAAAAATCAGTACTATAACCAGGTCGGGACCGTGATGGGCCTTCAGCCATAATCCTGCTGAGACCGTTATTCCGGTAACGTCCGCGACGGCCAGGGTCGCAACCCCGACGAGGCCGAGCATAAACCAGTTCTTCTGTATGAATTGTAACACTACATCACCTCTCGTTCAGTAACGTGTTGTCAGTTGTCCGGGTAAGAATCAAAGATTCGAAGCAGGTGCGTTCAGTGACTGTAGTACAGGACTGCTCTTCTGTTCAATCTATTTATACTGTTCAGATATCGTGTACAATATCCTTATCTGATTACTCCGGAATTCCAGCTTGATCAGACGAGGCGTAAGAAGTGAAAAGTGGGGCGTGCACTGCATTCGTCGAGGTCCACTTGTGTACCTGTTTATGCTTTCAGTGATCAGGACACACTGCTTTGTGTAATCTTTACACCTCCCCCAGAGGCTACACCCCTGACTGCTGACACTTTTGACATCGTATCGGCGAGGGTGACTACTACAGAGAAATACTATTGACTCTGCCGGTAGAAGTGTTCAGGCAGTAAGGAGGGGAAAAGGCTGGCGATTTCTCCTGTTAGCTGGCATATTGGTGGTGTTTTTGCTACGCACATTATCCGGATTTCAACGTGAGAGGTTATATAGCTATGGGCGAGAAGGTTGAGCAGGTTCTCCAGAAAATCGGCTTTATTGAACGGGATATTGAGCTGCATAAAAATATTCTGGTTGCCATTCCGCAGGATCAGGGCGAGGAAATAGAAAAGACTATCCGTAAAATTGTTCAGATGAAAGAGCGGGTTGAGGAATTGAAACGCTCTATCGCCGAGATTGATCCAGCAGTACATCAGCACATTCTAAAACTCGAGGAAGGGACCAGAAAGTTTCAGGAGCTGGCAGCGACCAGAACCTTCCAGTATGTGGTGACCCTTGATCAGGCAGGAGAATGTGTCATCAACCTGATAGATGGAACTCAGGTTGAGTGTCTGGTTAAGGCCCTTGATGATAAAGGGAACTGGACAGCACTTACCCATGATGGTGAAGTACAGGAGTATGGTACCGAAGAAGTGATGGATTTTTAATACCCTGCTGCGGACTGTCGTTAAAGAAATGCTGCAGTCACTGGGACAGCATCACAGGGCGTTATATTCACGCTGACTGTGATGCGTGTCGAAAGTCTCATCTATATGCCGCAATACCTGTTACAGCTTCGCCAATAATAAGCGTATGCATGTCATGGGTGCCCTCATAGGTATAGACCGATTCAAGATTGTTGGCATGGCGCATCATCGGGTACTCGCCCATGATACCGTTAGCTCCCAGCATGGTGCGGGCACTGCGGGCAATATCCATAGCAATTTTGACATTATTCATTTTGGCCATAGAGACCTGGGCCGGAGTAAAAATACCCTGATCTTTCAGACGTCCGAGTTGCAGTGCAAGTAATTGCCCTTTTGTCAGTTCTGTCACCATCTCAGCCAGTTTTTTCTGCTGCAGCTGGAATCCGGCAATAGGCTTATCGAACTGAATGCGGCTTTGGGCATATTCGAGTGCAGTCTGATAGCAATGGTCGGCGGCACCGAGAGCACCCCAGGCGATGCCGTATCTTGCCTGAGTCAGGCAGCCAAGAGGACATTTGAGACCCTTACAGTTTGGCAGCAGACTCATTTCCTCGTCCACGATGACATCCTGCATCACCAGTTCGGATGTGACAGAGGCGCGAAGGCTCCATTTACCTTTCATCTGCGGGGAGGAAAAACCGGGAGTGTCTTTGGGGATCAGGAAGCCGCGGACACCTTCATCTGTTTTGGCCCAGACCAGGGCGACATCGGCGATAGTTCCGTTGGTGATCCACATTTTGGTGCCGTTAATGCGCCATTTTCCGTCTTTTTCTTTGATTGCACTGGTTCTCATTCCGGCAGGGTTGGAACCGAAATCCGGCTCTGTGAGACCAAAGCAACCAATAGCTTCGCCTTTTGCCATGCGTGGCAGCCACTGTTGTTTCTGGGCCTCTGATCCATAGGCGAATATGGGGTACATAACGAGCGAACCCTGCACAGAAGCCATGGAGCGTATGGCAGAATCTCCCCGTTCCAGCTCATACATGAGTATGCCGTATGCGACATTGGATAGCCCGGCACAGCCGTACTCAACCGGTAGGGTTGGCCCGAAAAAACCCATTTCACCCATGAGTGGAACAAGGTGTCGTGGAAAGGTTTCGCTCTGGGCATGTTCATCAATAATGGGCAGAACCTCTTTGTTGACGAAGGTGCGGGCGGTCTCGCGCACCAGTTTTTCTTCATCGTCGAGTAAACCCTGGAAGCCCATATAGTCTGTTATTTCAGTAGTGATTTTCATTGATCCTCCATCCTCCAGATGTTGAAGGGTAGAAATATTTATCTGCGACATAAATATCTGTGAATGCTTTCTTTTTAAGTATAGCGTTTCAATGACAACTACTCAACTTTCAGGCAGAGAAAGAACAGGTCCGACAGATGGTTTAGGGTGATGACCATTGTTACGTCCTGTGCGGGATGAGTTGAAGGACGTTATAATCCCATAGCTTCTTCGAGTGCGGTTATCTCGTTTTGTATTCGCGTCCTTTCTTCAGCTGTAAGATCAGGATTTTGAAGACTCCGCTGTAATCCTGCAAGAATCATTTCCTCACGGTATTCATTGCAGGTGTATTTTGAGGTGGTATTTTTATCTGGAGGTGTTGTCATAATATTACCGATCTAAGCTGAAGTATGTATCGAATTGGCTGTGGTAATTATAACCACTGGAAGTATGCGGCGCCGTTTTTTCACTCTTCTTCAGGCCGCCTGACCAATGGCGATGGTGTGCAGCGGTCTCCGGTATGAATCTCCATGTGAACGTACCCTGAAAGCAGGAAAAGGCAGTGTTCTCAGGTGCAGGATTACAAAAGATGTTTTGTCGAAGAGAGATTTTGCGAACTATAATGAAAGTAGATATTGATCTCAAGCGGTGTTTGCTCCGACATATAGCAGATCTTGACATATGGTCAGCTCAACATGGACGTTTTCAGGTGTATGTTTTCAATTAAGTGCAATAAACAGATGTGGAAAATAAGTGAAACATTGAGCACTTCAGGCTGTGCCGGTGTGGAAGTGTGTCGGGGTAAGTTGTTGTCATTTGTTGTATTCATGTTCTTTTTTCTGAAAAACATGTTGTTATACGTAGTGGATTTTACGCGTTGGGTATAGAGTGTATGCAACCTGAGGGATTTATCATGTGATTTTTGGAACCCCATTTGCAACGCGTTGGTCGCATATGTCCTTGGTAATAAGACGTATTCGTTGCAATCTTCGGTAGGACGGTTGTGTTGTAAAAAGCAGAAACTGCGGGCAAGAGTTTATCCGGCATTCTTCTGCCTGCTCCGTATCTGTATGTCGAATCCATCCTGAGGTGTGCAACCGGCAGAAAATATCTGTAAATATATCTGTAAATGATTGAGACTGGACGTTTTTATGTATTATTCTGGAAGAATGCTGGCCATACGTTTTTTGATATTACCCTGTTTTTGCTTTTTATCCGCGCTTGTGTGTCATGATTCTGCAATTGCGGAAGAAGAGCATGAGCTTGTTCAATTTATTCGACTTGCTGCTCAGCAGAGTGATGCTGCTCTGGATCTCAGAGATTCTATTGAAGTGAGCAGGCTTGATATGGGGACTGCGGAAAATGAGTTCGATACTGTGGTGGTTCCGCTTACAACTATAGGTTTTACTGAGGGAACCGGTACTCAGCAACTGGGTCTGGAATTGCGCAAAGAGATACAAACCGGTACAGAGTTCACCTATGGTGTTGTCGCTAACCGTCTTGAGGAAAACAGCGATTATGTGATAGAGAATCTAAACAGTGCCAAGGCTTTTGTTAGAATATCCCAGGGCCTTTTCAGGCGATGGGGAACCAAATACAACCTCACCTCTCTCGATGTGGCAAAGCTCAGAAGTAATCTTAACGAAATAACATCCCAGCAGACCCTGCAACTTCTGATAGTTGAGACCGCTCGTAAATATTATGGCCTGTTGCTGGCTGATCTCCTTCTTGAGAAGAGCGCGAAGGCGCTGGAGCGCAGCAAAGAGAATCTCAATTCTGCGGTATCGAGACAATCGGTTGGTCTGGTTTCTAAGGTTGATGTGTACCGGGCAGAGCTGGCAGCTCTGGCAGCTGAAAATTCTTTGCAGAGTCAGGTTCGGGAGAAACAGCGAACACTTGAAGATTTTCGGGAACAGTTGCGGGTAGAGGACGATGGCGCCCTGAGATGGCAGGAGTCTCTCGATAAAATTGTGCCTGTCCTGCCGGAAAGCTGGGAAGAGACCGTTCTCAATAACCGTATGGAGTGGCAGGCGCATTTGATGAACTCCCAGGTGTTACAACGCGAAATGTACAAGGTTAAACGTGATCTCCTTCCTGATATCGGGCTCAGTTTTACTGTGGAACAGCGTGGGGAAGGTGACACAATCGAGCAGGCTACAGAATTAGATGAAACCAACTGGTCTTTTCAATTGCAGGTTAATTCAGCATTTAACACCTATGCAGAAGACTCGGCGCTGGCGCGAAAGAAAATTGAAATTGCAAAATTGCGGCGTGAAGGAGAAGCATTAAAGCGCAAGATATCCAGAGAAGTACGGGATGGTCTGGCCGATTTACAGATGGCTGAACGTCAGCACCAGGTGAACAGGAGGCAACTTGAGCAGGCTGAAATGGCAATTGATCTTGCCAGGATCCGATACGAAAAGGGCTTAAGTGATAATCTGGATATGCTGGATGCAGAAAGTGCCTATGCCGATGCGGAAATGGCCGTGTCGAGATCGCTGGTGGCATATAATAATGCTGCTGTACATCTGGCTTATGTGATGGGAATTTTGAATATCGACTGGATTGCTATGTCGGTGAAGTGAGTTGTTTAGATGGAAGTCGTAAAACTGAAAAAATATCTGTTTAACTGGTTAATGCTTGGTGCACTGGTCACAGTCGGACTTTCTCTTTTCGGCGTAAAAGCATGGATGGGTGATAGTGCCGAGCAGGAAGTAACGACATTTTTTGCTGTGAAACGGGACTCTTTCAATATGAGCATAGTCGAAAGAGGGGTTGTGCGGCCGGCAAAAATATCACCGATTACCTCAAAAGTATCGAGTAACCAGGCTAAGATAGTCTGGATGATGAAAGAAGGTTCAGAGGTTAAGAAAGATCAGGTTGTCGCCTTGTTCGATACGAAGCCTTTTGTAGATGAGGTCGGTCGGGCTGAGCAGGAGTACGGGGATGCAGAAGCCACGTATGCAGCGGCCCAGAAATTGCTATTGCTTCAGGAAGAAGAAGAAAAAGGCAGAATTGAGGAAGCTGAGCGAAAATTAGAAATTGCCGGGATTGATGCCGAGAACATCAAAAACGGAGCAGGACCGCTGGAGAGAAAGCAGGTTGAGCAAAAATTGAAACAGGCGCTTCGCAGTTTTAAACTTGCATCGTCCAATGTTGCAGATATGGAAGTGCTGTTAAAAAAAGGGCATGCAAGCCTCAGGGAGTCAGAAAAAGCCGGTGATGAACTGGAGACTGCGAGAGAGCAATTAAATGTGGCCCGGCAGGAATTGCAGAATTTCGATGAGTATAAATGGCCCAAGATGATTCGTGAGGCGGAGTTGCTGACCAATGCTGCAGAAAGTGAGTTGCAGCGGGTAAGACGAACTGCCGAATTACAGATTCAGAATCGGATGGGGCAGGTGGAAAAGAGCAGAAGAGTTGTCGAAAATAAGAAAAAGGTACTGGCAGGTGCCCGGCTTGATCTTGAGAATTGCAATGTACATGCGCCAACAGACGGGATTTTGCTCTATTCTGAATTGCCGAGAGAGAATGGCAGGAGGAAAATGCAGATTGGTGATTCTATTTGGGTAGGGCAGACATTTCTGGAAGTTCCGGATACCAGTGAGTTGGTGGTCGAGATTCAGATACGTGAAATTGATGTGGCGAAGATTGCAGAGGGTATGGAAGCAGCTGTTGAGCTGGATGCTTTCCCCGGGCATAAAATTACAGGAAGGGTAGAGAGCGTCGCCTCAATCGCTGAAGATGATAGCCGCAACAATGTGCGACGTTTTTATGCGCGCGTGCAGTTGCTTGATACGGTTGAAAATGTGCATGTGGGAATGTCTGCGACTGCGGAAATCATCCACAACAGGGTGGTTGATGCTCTTGTAATTCCGGCGGGAGCTGTTGTTTTCCGCAATAATTCGACCATGGTTTACAGAGCGGCGGGAAATGCTCTGGAGCTGGTGACAGTAAAACTCGGTGCCGAATCGATACGCTGGGTACAGGTTCTTGACGGTTTGAAAGAGGGAGACCGGGTTAGCAGCGCATTGTTTTAACACCACATATTATAACACATATCCAGCAAATTTTATCTCCACAACATCATGATTTTTTCTATACAGAGCTATGATTCTTCAGGCAGTTGATATCAGTCGCAGTTACATGCTGGGGAAAACATCAGTGCAGGCTCTCGCTCCCTTGTCAGTGTCAATTAATGAGGGTGATTTTCTGGTAATCACTGGTCCCAGTGGTTCCGGTAAGTCAACCTTGCTGAACCTTTTAAGTGGTTTTGACCGTCCCTCAACAGGAAAGGTTCTTTTTCGCAATAGTGTGCTTGGGGAGATGGCAGACGGCCCTGCTGCCGCTCTCAGAAACCGTTCGTTCGGGTTTATATATCAAACTCCGCATTTGCTGAATGATAAAACAGTCATTGAAAATGTGGCCCTGCCATTTCACTACGGGAGCTGGTTGCATAAGCGGAAGGTTTTACAACGCTGTAGTGACTTGCTTGAGTATGTCGGTCTGGCTGATCTTGCGGATCGGTATCCGGGAACGCTATCCGGGGGGGAGATGCAACGCGTCGTTTTTGCAAGAGCGCTGGCGCGTGAACCTGAGATTCTCTTTGCCGATGAGCCGACAGGTAGTCTGGATAGCGATAATGCAGAGAAAATAATGACCATGTTGAAGCAGCAGGCAGGCAGAGGGTGTGCAGTGATTATGGTGACCCATGATGTTGATGCAGCCGGATATGGTTCTGTTTTCCTCACGTTAACGAAAAATAGAGAAATAACCCGGGAGGTGATCTGATGGATTTACGTCAGATGCTTCTTGATGTCAGTGATGCCTTGAGAAGCCTTCGCCGACGTCCGTTGCGCTCAATACTCAGCAGTCTGGGTATAGGTATCGGAGTAACTGCGCTTATTGCCATGCTGAGCATCAGTGAAGGGGCAAAGCAGAAGGCTATGGCGAAGATCGTTTCGCTGGGAACCGATACGCTGCGGGTAGAGGACTCCACTGTCGCTGCCCGTTCGGAGCAGAGCAGTCTCGCCAATCTTTCCCAGGGGCTGACATTTTCTGATTTGAACCAGTTAAACGAGTGGCTCGGAGATCGTGGCTATCTGGGAGCATACGAGCGTAGAGATGGTTTGATCATCACAGCGGGATCCCGTTCTGTTAATGCCACCCTGCTCGGAGTTACCTCTGCCTGGTTCAAGGCGGAAAAGCTGAAGTTGGACTGGGGGAGGCCATTGGGTCCTCTGGATGAACAGGCGGCCAGAAATTATTGTGTGGTCGGCGAAGAGATCAGTCGGGAGTTGAACCTGGCGAGTGGTTCGACTCTGAAGATAGATAATTTTGCTGCAACAGTGATTGGCTCTCTGCACAAGAGAGGAAGTCTGCTCACTGAAGGAACCGGGCTTTCTGCTCTCGATTTTGATAGAACGGTTATATTACCGATAACAGCAATGGTGATGAAACCAACAGCGTATGGCAATAGTAGGAAACTGCTGGATGGTATGGTCCTTACCTTGAATGACAGCCGGGAGCAGAGTGTTGTGCATGCTGCGGATCAGGTGCAGCAGATGCTACTGAGAAATCATCGGGGCGTGCAGGATTTTAAAATAGTCGTGCCGGTCAGTCTGCTGCGGGAAGCGCGGGAAAGTCAGCGCATGTTTTCTCTTATAATGGGGGCGATTGCCGGCTTATCATTGCTTGTAGGTGGTATCGGGGTAATGAATGTCATGCTGGCAAATATTTCGGAGCAGACCCGTGAAATTGGTCTCCGCATGGCTCTTGGAGCCAGCGGTCTGCGTATAATCTGGCTCTATCTCTGCAATTCAATGTTACTGACGTTGTCCGGCGGGGTGTGGGGAACTCTGGGCGGGGTGTTTCTTGCCTATGGCATTCAGCAATATGCCGGTTGGGATGTGGCTTTTTCTTCTCCGGCCCTCATTATTGCCCCGCTTGCAGCTATGGTGACCGGCTTGGTGTTTGGTTTGCACCCGGCTATGCGGGCGGCGGCGCTTGATCCGGCTGTTGCGTTGCGCGAATCGTGATGACAGATGCAACGGCATTTGTCATGATTGGCTGCTTTTCTGTGACTCCGGTGTTTATCCCGAAGTTCTGCTGCTCATTTCCTTTTTCAGCAGTTCTACAAGGTGCGCTGCCTTCGGGTGACCTTCCGCTTCTGCACGTTCCCACCAGTAGAGCGCCTGCTGTAAATCCTTTGCCACGCCCAGGCCGTTTGCATAGAGATTTCCGATACTGATGTACGCATCAAAATATCCCTGTTTGGCAGCTACCTGGAAACATTCCATGGCTCGTAAGTGGTTTTGTGCTCCGCCTTTCCCGGTTGTATACATAATTCCCAGCAGAAGATTGGCATGTGCTACAATCTTTGCGTCTGCACTATTGTGGCTGGCAACGCGCTGGTACCAGTATCTGGCCTGGCTGAAGTCCTGTTCAACACCTTTTCCTGTCGCATAGAGATGGGCCACATAGCTCTGAGCGTTGCAATCGCCTTTTTCCGCCCGTGTATACATGTCTGTATTACTTAAGAGAGCTGCCGGGCAAAAAGACGGTATTGAGAGAAGAACGAATAGGCAGAGAATGGCAATGCGGGTCAGACGGGTGGAAATCAAATCGTTTACCTCAATTTTACGTAATAGCTGTACTGCTCGCGCAGATTTTTTCCAGGCACCCTTGTACGGTCAGGATAATTTTTTACCTAAGGATCATATGCTGTAAATACATATATCTTTTCGATAATCTCAAAATGAATAGATGAAATCTATAGCGGATTGCTGAAAAAACGCAAGAAGTAATGCGTGGTGGTAAGCTCTGAAATGTGAGGAGGGATTGGTTCGTAATTATAGATAATCGTGATGTGATGTCGAATATGAACTGAACAACAGGATGATATCCGGAAAGAGTTCGCCGGGGTTGCGGGCTGTACCTGAATGCTGAATGCAGAGAAAAAGTATTCGGCAAAGTTTTGTGTACTCATTCCTGTCAGTCAGACAACCCGAAACAGTGGATTAGGGTGGCCAGGTGGTGTTTGGTATTGCCGAAAACGATTCGACAAGGTTGTTGTCCGCTGACAGGAAGTTGTACGTTGTTGCAAGGGGCGAACAGTGTGGTCTGTCAACCCCTTGCGGAGATGGAACCTGAATATCTTGCAACACAGAAATAGCTTAGGCTTTTGCCTCCTGCATTTGTGCTTCCTGGGCAGGCTTAGGATCGATCCATGGCTTGCCGACCGGGAGTACATCGCGTCCGAAAACCTGCATGAAGATGACATGTGCCATCATGTACCATGCGTTCAGGGCGCAGAGAATGAGAACGTAGGCTGCAACTTTGGTCATTGCCGGATAGCCGAAATGAGCAAGATCGAGCAGGATAAAGCCTATAAGTAACAGGGTGAACGTCGAGGCCATTGCACCGTGAATGCGCAGAGCGGCAACCCACATGATGGAGGTGTAGAGGGTCCAGACGACAAGGAAATAGCCGATATCTGTACCGCTGGACTTGTAAATATCAAATTTGTTGAGCAGGAATATGATAGACAGCGCTATCCAGAATGCGCCATAGGATACGAATGCGCTGTAGCCAAAGTTGTTGCCTACTTTAAATTCCTGATAACCTGCAATTAATTGCGCCAATCCACCGAAGACAAGGCCGAGTGCGACAATGGGGCCGATACCACAGAGACCGAGGTTATGAAACTGGAGGATCAGGGTAGTTAAACCGAAACCGGCCAATCCGACTACTGCAGGGTTTCCCATTGGGGTGCCTTTTGCATCTGCCATAATCTCTTCTCCATGAAAAGGTTGCTGTTGTTCGCCAATGCCGGCGCATGGACGAGTTTGTATAGTCATGAAGTGTAAAGCAAGTACGATGCCAGTTGATGATATTGTAATAATGTTACCATTATCAGTATATTGCACTGAATGGTCATATGTGTTCCCGGTACAACAATAGTTGTAGTGACAGAGTGACAGGCGGGTATTATGCCGGATTTTAGGAGGTTGCAGGACCTTACAATAAAGGTTGTGTCTACAACCTTTATTGTAAGGGAGGGGAGAATACTATTTTTTTTTGCCAGCCAGATTTTTTAAACGCTTGGAGAGGGCCTGTTGGGAAATACCAAGGAGGGAAGCAGCTATCGACTGGTTATTATTAGCTCTGCTCATAGCCTCTTCAACCAGCATGCGGGTGGCCTGTTTAATGCTTGGTAACGTATCTGCATATGCAAAAGACGAAGCGGGAGCCGAGCCGTTGTTATCTTTCTGTTCATCTTCACGTTTCCGCATACGCGCCATGTGCTCTCTGATAGCGAGAAGTGAGAGGGTGCCACTTTTATGCTGAGCCATTGCATCGAAAATCATCGCCTGGAGTTCCCGAATATTCCCGGGATACTGATAAGTTTCCAACAGGGTAATGAGTTCAGCAGGAAGATTCGGTCGGTTTTTACGGAGTGATGCGCTGGCATTGTTCAGGAAGTGGTCAGTCAGAACCTGCAGATCCTCCTTTCTATCACGCAAAGGGGGCATCAGAATTCGATGAGTGCGCAACCGATAATGCAGATCTTTTCTGAAAGCATTTTTGCGCTGCATTTCCCAGAGGTCGACGTGGGTCGAAGCGATAACCCTTGCACTGCTTTTGCTGAGAGTGTCCTTTCCGAGGGGCATATACTCATGTTCCTGCAGCAGTCGCAGGAGTTTTACCTGGGAGGCAGGGCTGAGATCACCGATTTCATCGAGAAAGAGTGTACCGCCGGCGGCTCGTTCAATCAGCCCCTGTCGTTCCGAGTCGGCTCCTGTAAAAGCACCTTTGGAATGACCGAAGAGAGTATCGGAAAAAACATTATCATCAAGTCCGGCAACATTTACAGCTATGAACTGGCCTGCTTTGCCACAGGTGTCATGAATTGCCCGGGCAATAAGCTCTTTGCCAGTGCCGGTTTCGCCACGGATCAGGACAGGTTGGTCCGTGGTGGCGATAGACTCTATATATTCGAAGATGGCGTACATCTTCGGGCTCTTAGTGATAATATTGCTGAAGGCTTCCGGCTTGCGCAGGGTTTCTCGAAAATAATCAGTCCTGTCGCCTGATTCCGAAGTATTCATCTGTGACGACTGTAATCCTTTGGTTACGGCAAGTAACAGCCGCTCCTCATCAACCGGTTTGACGATATAGTCAGTTGCCCCTGATTTCATACAGTATACGGCGGTCTCAGCGTCTATGCGCCCAGTGATGACGATGATCGGAATGCGCGGATGCTGGGCTGTCAGTTTGTCAATGATGGCTTCGCCATTCAGGTGCGGCATATTCAGATCGAGCAGTACCAGGCTTGGTTTGCGCTGGGCGACAATGGTCATGGCCTGCCTGCTGTCGGCGCAGGTTATAACA
This sequence comes from Desulfopila sp., assembly GCA_041582995.1. Taxonomy (GTDB): domain Bacteria; phylum Desulfobacterota; class Desulfobulbia; order Desulfobulbales; family Desulfocapsaceae; genus Desulfopila. The sequence goes on from JBFHGS010000020.1 coordinate 23,741, forward strand.
TTGTTCATACCGGCCATCTGGAGAATGGTGTCAACAGAGAGGAGGATGGACTCCTCATCATCAATAATCAGGATAGGGTCGAAGGGATTCTGTCGTTGTGTCATATCATTCTCCCTGCTACTTCATTCATGTCGTAACGCGGCAGACTGACGGTGGCGGTGGTGCCCTGACCGGGTTCAGACCGGAAATTCAGCCAGCCTCTGTGGTTTCTTATGATAGTGTCGGAGATTGAGAGGCCGAGACCGGTACCACTGTTGTCCCTTTTGGTGGTAAAAAATGGGTCCTTAATGCGTTCCATCAACTCAGGAGTCATGCCGATACCACTGTCACGTACTTCTAGAATAACCTCTTCAGATTCTTCGATATAACTGGTTGTTACCCATATAGGCTTGTCCGGATCTGTTGTGGCCTGACAGGCATTGACCAGCAGGTTGATCACGACCTGGCCGAGTCGCTGGCTGTTACCGGGAAGTGTGGGCAGATTTTCATCATACTCCACCCTGAAATCTGTTGTAGCCTTTTTTATAAAGCTGGAGAGCAGGCCGATGGAGGTTTTGACGACCTGATTGATATTAACCGCCTCACGAAGTTCCGAAGGGTGCTGTCGTGAGAATTCCTTTAATTCTCCAACAATGCGGCGGACACGCGAAACACCTTCCTGTGAAAAATGCAGGAGTTTCGGCATCCGCTCACGCAATTGCTCATAGTTCATGCCGCCGATTTCAAGGTGACCACTTTTTTCATAATGGGCGTCGAGTATAGGACGGGCTGCCAGCCAGAAACGTTCATAGACCTGAAAGTTCAACATCACCGATGATATAGGATTGTTGATTTCATGGGCAACACCTGCCACAAGGGTTCCGAGTGCGACCATCTTGTTCGTCTGCATCAGTTGCTCCTGCCGCAGTTTCGCTTCAGCTTCAGCACGCTTTTTGTCGGTGATGTCACGGGCAGTCAGCAGGAAGGTGGGTGGTCCCCCCTGGGTGTCCATTACTGCAAATGTTGCTTCGACCGGGAGATTGAGGCTGTCTTTTGTGAGGAAATCAGTTTCCAGCATGGAAGCATCACTGTCATCACTATTGACGCTGTCGATTTTATTTAAGAACGATCGTTGTTGTTCTGTTGGAAGAATGTCGAGTATGGAGGTGCCGCATATAGCATGCAGAGCATAACCGCAATTTTTACTGAAAGCGGTATTTGCATAACTTATACGTAAGTCCTGGTCGAGGAGCAGGATCATCTCCCGGGCTGTTTCAGTAAGTAGTCTGTAGCGGTTTTCGCTCTTTTTGAGCGATATTTCCATCTGTTTGCGTTTGTTTTCAACGCTCGTTCCCTGCCAGATGATATAGACTGAGAGAATGGCAATCACGACCAGAATACCAAGGAAGATGAAGGTCATTTTCCGGGTGATGACTTCTATCTGTGCGTGCACGTCTTCAACATACACGCCGGTGCCAATAACCCAGTGCCAGGGTGTATATTCCTGAACATAGGAAATTTTCGAAAAAATACGGGTCGGGTCATCCTGCCACTGCCAGTGGTAGTTGACATAACCGGCTCCCCCGGATTGTACCGCAGCCAGAAAATCCTGAAACAGTTTCTGGCCGGCTGGGTCGGTCTCTTCTGTTACATCTTTTCCTTCGAGGTCCGGCCGGTAGGGATGCATGATCATCCTGGGGTGAGTGTCGTTAATCCAGAAATAATCCTTATTGTCAGGCCCATACCGCAAATCACGCAAGTGGTCTATAGCCTGGGCCTGAGCCTCTTGTGTTGTCAGCGTGCCGTTGGTTGCCATGTGGGCGTAATGCCGGATGGAGCTCATGGCTGAGGTGCTGAGCGCATGAATCATTTCACGCTTCCGGTCCATGAGCTGGTCTTCCATGCGGGGCAGGATATATCCGAAAAACGTGGCAATAAACAGAAACATGGAAAGCAGAACCGGCAGGATGATCTTTACCGGAATAGCTTGCGGAAATGGTTTTCTGTGCGCTTTGCTGACGTTGAGTATATCCATATTGCATTCCGTCTGTTTAGTGTCTGACTTTCCGTTGCTATTTCTGCTGTTTCCCTGCAGTTGTGCGTATTGGGCTATTCATATGTCCTGATGTGAAACAATATTTTTCCTGTAACACGGATGGACCGGTAGCAGCGTTTTTGCTGGATGATGTTTTAAACTGTCCACAGGTAACATATTTATGGTCTGAATATGTGTGTTGGCAAGAAAAAATACATAAAAACATTGGGATAATATTAACGTGATTGCACATAGTGTTACAGGTTGTTGAGATGGAAAGATAAGAAATTGTTGGTTATTTCATAAATTATATTTGATTTAAAATGAATCGAGTAACAATGTTACCATAAGTATTACTTGTTTTTCTTGATGTGTCAATTAAATAGCGTAATAATGAATAGATGGATCGGTTAAGAGAATAATAACATAATTTTATTTAAGTGAATTGTGAGTAAAAGCGGTAGGATTTTACATATCTGTCAAGAGATTGATAAATCGAAATAAATATCAGATTTAAAGAGTGTGTTACTTTTTCTCTAAAGATATATCTGTAACAATGTTAAATAAAGTGCTTGCTGTATCGTTTTGATTACTGTATACAGTGAGAAGTGGTTAGGGTGGACAGGTGGACTAAAATTAGACCAAAGGGGAGTGATTATGACTAGTTTTGATGCCGTTTTTCAAAGTAGTATCGACAACCCGGAAGAGTTTTGGGCAGAAGCTGCAAAAGGTATCACCTGGTACAGATGGTGCGATAAAGTGCTGGATTCGACAAATCCTCCATTCTACCGCTGGTTCCCCGGCGGGAAAATGAACACCTGCTATAACGCTGTAGACCGTCACGTGGAGAATGGATTGGGTGATAAAACAGCCATTATCTACGACAGCCCCGTAACCAATACGATTAAAAAAATCAGCTATAAGGAACTGCAGGGTCAGGTATCTAAATTTGCAGGCAGTCTGGTTGAAATGGGGGTCCAGAAAGGCGACACAGTCATAATTTATATGCCTATGATTCCAGAGGCTGCTGTTGCAATGCTGGCCTGTGCCCGTATCGGTGCGATCCACTCAGTCGTTTTCGGTGGTTTTGCAGCTCATGAACTTGCAATTCGAATTGATCATGCTCAGCCTAAAGTTATCATTGCCGCTTCCGGTGCAATTGAAGGCAAAAAAACCCTCGCATATAAACCTCTCATAGATGGTGCTATCGATCAATCCACCCATAGAGTCAAGAAAGTCGTGATCTTCCAGCGTGACATCATTAAGGCAGAAATGATTCCTGGCCGCGATTATGACTGGGCCGAAATTGCGGCTGCAGCTAAACCGGTAGATTGTGTGGAGCTTGAAGCGACAGATCCTCTCTATATTCTGTATACTTCCGGAACTACTGGAATGCCGAAAGGTGTTCTGCGCGACAATGGCGGTCATGCTGTTGCCCTGCACTGGACTATGAAAGCGCTGTACGATATTAATCCGGGCGAGGTCTGGTGGGCCGCATCAGATGTGGGCTGGGTTGTTGGGCACTCGTATATCGTTTATGCACCTCTGCTGCAGGGTTCAACGACTATTCTCTATGAGGGTAAACCGATCGGTACCCCTGATGCCGGTGCTTTCTGGCGTGTAATCTCAGAGCATAATGTAAAATGTCTGTTCACTGCCCCGACTGCTTTCAGAGCCATTAAGAAAGAAGATCCGAATGGTGAATTGTACAAAAAGTATGACATGTCCAAGTTTGAGTGCCTCTATCTGGCCGGCGAGCGTACCGACCCGGATACTCTGCACTGGGCTGAAGATCTGTTGAAAGTACCTGTCATTGATCACTGGTGGCAGACTGAAACCGGCTGGGCTATTGCCGGAAACTGTCGTGGTATCGAAGAATTGCCTGTCAAGGAAGGTTCTCCTACCAAGGCACTGCCGGGTTGGGATGTGCAGATCCTCGATAATGAAGGCAAGGCTGTTGAGCCGAACACTGAAGGTAATATCGTCGTTAAGCTACCGTTGCCTCCGGGGACTCTGGCAACTCTGTGGCGCAACGAGGAACGGTTCGTCAAGTCCTATATGGCGAATTTCCCTGGCTACTACGAGACCAGTGACGGTGGATATATCGATCAGGACGGATATATCTATGTCATGGGTCGTATGGATGACGTTATTAATATTGCCGGCCACCGTCTGTCAACCGGTGCCATGGAAGAAGTCATTGCCGGACATCCGGATATCGCTGAATGTGCGGTTTTCGGAACCCATGATCAGATGAAAGGTCAACTGCCGGTCGGACTCTTTGTGTTGAAAGCCGGTGTTGATAGAAAAGAAGAAGACATTAAAAAAGAACTGGTGCAGATGGTTCGCGACAAGATCGGGCCTATCGCCTGCTTCCGCGATTCTGCACAGGTTGCAAGGTTGCCGAAAACTCGTTCTGGTAAGATTCTGCGTGGAACCATGCGTTCGATCGCCAATAACAAGGAATACAGCATGCCTTCGACCATTGATGATCCCGCCACTCTTGACGAGATCACTGCTACCCTGAAGTCTATAGGGTATCCTAAGGCGTAGTTCTACACAAACAGCTATGATTCATAGCTGAAATCTCACTTATTTCCATAGAAACAGCCGGTTCCTTAGCGGGGGCCGGTTGTCTCCCGGAGGGGGTATTTATGAAAATTCATGAATATCAGGCCAAAGAACTGTTCCGCAAATACAATGTTCCAACACCCGAAGGCGGGGTGGCCGACGATGTAGCACAAGTCGAGAGCATTGCTAAAAAACTTGGTCTGCCGGTAGCGGTAAAAGCACAGATTCATGCCGGCGGCAGAGGAAAAGGCGGAGGAGTTAAACTGGCCCGATCGTCAGAAGAGGTGACCGCTGCGGCAGGAGATATCCTGGGCATGACACTGGTAACCAAACAAACCGGACCCGAAGGTCAACTGGTTCGCAAGGTACTGATCGAGAAAGGCGTCAGCATCAAAAAAGAGTTGTACCTGTCCATTATTCCGGATCGTGATACAGCTTCCATTGCCATCGTCACTAGTCAGGATGGCGGTATGGATATTGAGGAAGTTGCCGCTTCCACGCCTGAAAGAATCATTAAAGTGTTTGTCAATCCGCTGATCGGTATCCAGGGATATCATCTCCGTGAGGTTATGTTTGGCCTTGAGCTGGAAAAAGAGCTGATGAAGCCCTTCGGCCAGATTTTAAAGAATCTGTACAATCTCTTTGTCGATTACGATTGCTCAATGGTTGAAATCAATCCATTGATTATCACTGAAGAAAATGGCGTCATTGCTCTTGATGCGAAGATGGATATCGATTCGAATGCCGTGTATCGGCATCCGGATGTAAAAGAGATGCATGATCCATATGAAGATGATCCGGCCGAAGCGGAAGCAGCGAAGTTCAGTCTCAATTATATCAAGCTCGATGGTAATGTAGGCAACATGGTGAACGGTGCAGGCCTTGCTATGGCTACCATGGATATTATCAAGCAGGCCGGTGCCAATCCGGCGAACTTTCTTGATGTTGGTGGTGGTGCGAATGCCGAGATGGTCGAAAACGGTTTCCGTATCATTTTGAGTGATTCCAACGTAAAAGGTATTCTCATTAATATTTTTGGTGGTATTCTGCGCTGTGATGTTCTGGCACAGGGTGTTGTGCAGGCTGCTCAGAAAGTGGGTCTGAATATTCCGGTGGTAGTGCGGATGGAAGGAACCAACGTTGTAGAGGGGCGCAGAATTCTGGCAGAGTCCGGGTTAAATCTGACGAACGCCACGAGTCTTGCGGATGCAGCGCACAAGGTAGCTGAGATCGTAGCCTAGGACCTTGTCCGGGAATGGTTTTTGACCACTCCGTATTCTCAGACAAGCTCCCAGCAAGTGGGTTGCAGAATATCATAACTCTATAAAGGTGCGACATGAGCATTCTAATCAATAGTCAAACGCGAGTACTTGTACAGGGCATTACCGGTAAGGAAGGGCAGTTTCATACCCGGCAATGCATTGAGTACGGTACTAAAGTGGTTGCAGGTGTGACGCCCGGAAAGGGTGGTCAAAAGATGGATGATGTGCCTGTGTATAACACTGTGGCTTCAGCCCGTAAGGCTACAGGGGCCAACGCTTCAATGATCTTTGTGCCGCCGCCGTTTGCAGCGGACGCCATTCTCGAGGCAGCTGATGCCGGGATGGAACTGATTGTCTGTATCACAGAGGGTGTGCCGGTAATGGATATGCTTCGGGTGAAGAATTATCTGGCGCAGACCACCAGCAGGCTGATCGGGCCGAACTGTCCGGGCATTATTACCCCCGGTGAGTGCAAGATAGGTATTATGCCGGGGCCTATTCATACGCCAGGTGGGCCGGTCGGTGTCGTTTCCCGCTCGGGAACCCTGACGTACGAGGTAGTCCATCAGCTTACCGAGGTTGGTCTTGGTCAGACGACCTGCGTTGGTATCGGCGGTGATCCTGTAAATGGCACAGGATTTATAGATTGCCTCAAAGAGTTTAATGCAGATCCGGCGACCAAGGCAGTTGTTATGGTCGGTGAGATAGGCGGCAGTGCTGAAGAAGACGCCTCTGCCTGGATCAAGGCCAATATGGAAAAACCGGTAGTCGGTTTTATTGCTGGACTGACGGCTCCTCCGGGACGTCGCATGGGGCATGCCGGAGCCATCGTCAGCGGCGGCAAGGGAACTGCCGAAGCAAAAATTGCAGCCATGGAAGCAGCCGGGCTGTATGTGTGTAAGGATCTGGGACATTTGGGTCGGCTCTGTAAGGAGGCCTTTTCCTGATCCGGTGAGTATCGACGTGTGTCCATTGAGCAGGAGATGAGCAGCGAATAGTTTTGCGGAATTTCAGTGCAAGGAGACAGCATGAATACAGGTGATCGGCTTAACCACTTGATGAAGCTCAGAGACAAAGCGCGTCTGGGTGGTGGTCAGGAAAGAATCGACAAGCAGCACGCAAAGGGAAGTATGACCGCTCGGGAGCGAATTGATTTACTGCTCGACCCGGGAAGCTTTGAAGAATTTGACATGTTCAAGACCCATAGATGCAGGGAATTCGGCATGGATGAGCAGGTGTTTTCGGGTGATGGTGTGGTTACCGGCTATGGCACCGTAAATGGTCGCGTGACCTATGTTTTCGCTCAGGACTTCACGGTTCTCGGCGGTTCGCTTTCAGAGACGTTTGCAGAAAAGATCTGCAAGATAATGGATCTGGCAATGAAAAACGGTGCGCCTGTCGTTGGCTTGAATGACTCGGGTGGTGCACGTATTCAGGAAGGTATCGAGAGTCTTGCAGGCTATACAGAGATTTTTCAGCGAAATGTCATGTCTTCCGGTGTGATACCGCAGATTTCCGCAATATTCGGTCCGTGTGCCGGTGGCGCTGTGTATTCTCCAGCCCTTACTGATTTTGTCACCATGGTACAGAATCAGTCATATATGTTCCTGACAGGACCTAAAGTCGTAAAATCAGTAACCCATGAAGATGTGACGGTTGAAGAACTCGGTGGCGCTGCAATGCATGCCAGCAGAAGCGGTGTTTCAGATTATGCGGCACCTTCTGAGGTCGCAGCTATAGAGTATATCAAAGGGCTGCTCTCGTACATGCCGCAGAATAATATGGACAGCCCGCCGCTTATCCCAAATGATGATCCCGCCGGACGTATAGCGCCCGACTTGAATGGTATCATCCCGGAAAATCCCAACGCTGCTTACGACATGAGAGAAGTTATTCTCCAGACAGTGGATAAGAGGGAATTTCTTGAGGTGAAGGCTGATTTTGCCCCGAATATTCTGGTTGGGTTTGCCCGTTACAATGGTATGAGTGTGGGTATTGTAGCCAACCAGCCGACACATCTTTCAGGTGTTCTTGATATTGACTCATCTGTAAAAGCGGCGCGATTTGTACGATTCTGTGATTGCTTTAATATCCCAATTGTCACCTTTGTCGATGTACCCGGATTCCTGCCGGGAACAGTGCAGGAGTACGGTGGAGTTATCCGCAACGGGGCCAAGATTCTCTATGCCTTTGCCGAAGCGACCATCCCTAAGGTAACTGTTATAACCAGAAAAGCGTATGGTGGAGCGTATTGCGTAATGTCTTCAAAGCATCTGCGCGGAGATATCAACTATGCCTGGCCGACTGCTGAGATCGCGGTCATGGGCGCCAAAGGAGCAGTTGGTGTACTCTACGGGCGTCAGGCGAAGAGTGAGGTGGATCCTAAAGGCTATCTCGCAGATAAAGAGAAAGAGTACCAGGATACCGTCGCCAACCCATATGTCGCAGCTGAGCGGGGGTATATCGATGATATCATCGAGCCGGCTAAGACGCGTCAGCGGATTATTAATGCATTGATGCTTCTGCAGAATAAGCGGGACACCAATCCGATGAAGAAACACGGTAATATTCCACTGTAAACCGGTGCATTCAATAGAGGGAGCAAATCGTTATGGTAAAAGTATTTATTAAAAGAAAAGTCATTGATGATAGTCTCGTTGAGCTTATGAATCTCCTGAAAAAACTGCGGGCTTTAACCCTCAGTCAGCCCGGTTATGTTTCTGGTGAAACATTGAGACGGCTCGATCAGCCCGATGAGTGCATGGTTATCAGTATCTGGCGTTCGCTGGAGGACTGGAATGGCTGGCTCAGCAATAAAGAACGCGTGGCGGTGCAGAGCGAGATCGACGATCTGCTTGGAAAAGCGACGGAATACGAGGTGTATGGCTGATCTCTTTTCGGGTGGATGCCAGTTACGTGAAACGTGAACGTGCAAACCGGTAGGTGAACTGATGGCTGACAAGAAAAAGAAAATGGCTGCGGCACTGGCTGCGGTAAACGCCTATTTGCAGCAGGAGGAAGAGGCAGCGACCAGTCAGGCCGCGGAAATGCCTTCCGTATCCTCTGGAATTGGGCTCAGTCAATGGAGCTTTAGCGGCAGACAGGAGATGATGGCTATGCGCCGCCTGGTCCAGCTGCGAGTTTTTGATCGCTTTCGATAGATTTCAATGTACTACGATTAGGCATAGGAGACAGGACAATGAGCGACAAAGTTAAAATGACCGCAATGAATTATGATGCAGACCGTCCGGCGGCAAAGAATCCCATAAAAATTATGGATCTCTCGCTACGTGATGGACACCAGTCCCTGTTTGCAACACGTGGACGGACTGAAGATATGATCCCGGTTGCGGAGATGATGGATGAGGTTGGATTCTGGGCGATCGAGACCTGGGGTGGAGCGACATTTGATACCATGCACCGTTTCCTCAATGAGGACCCGTGGCAGCGACTGCGCACGCTGAAGCGCTATATTAAGAAAACTCCTTTTTCAATGCTGCTGCGCGCCCAGAACCTGGTCGGTTACCGCAACTATGCCGACGATCTGGCCTATGCCTTTGTTGATCGCGCGGCTGAAAACGGCATGGATGTTTTCCGTACTTTTGATGCTTTAAACGATTATCGTAACTTCGAGACGGTGGTAAAGCAGATCAAAAAGAGTGGTAAACATTTCCAGGGCTGTATCTGCTACACCCTGACCGAACCGCGTCTTGGCGGTGAGGTGTATAATCCTGAGTACTATGTGAAAAAGGCCAGAGAACTCGAAGAGATGGGTGCTGATTCCATCTGCTTAAAAGATATGGCGGGCCTTATGGCTCCATATGACGCCTATGAGCTGGTAAAAGAGCTGAAAAAGCAGGTGAAAGCCCCTATTCATCTGCATAGCCACTTTACCTCGGGTATGTCTCCGATGACCCA
>JBFHGS010000021.1:0-32985 GCA_041582995.1 Desulfopila sp.
ACCCCGGCCCGGTCAGGCTCAGGCAGCTGCAGCGCCCCCTCCTGCGCATCAGGTTTTTACCGCTGAAACAGCACCGTTACAACCGGATCTCAGCTCAGAAGATATCGCCAGACGAATGATTCAGGTGATGATTGCGGCCGCACACGCTGATGGCACTATGGATGAACAGGAAGAGCAGTCGGTACTGGATCGTCTGAAAGCAGAAACCCTCAGCCAGGAAGAAAAGATGTTCCTGCTGACAGAACTGCACAACCCGAAATCTATCGACCAGCTTACCGAAGGTATAACCGACCCATCGACGACCAAAGCAATGTATATGCTTGCAGTAAACGCTATTGAAATAGATTCGGAAGCTGAACGCCACTGGCTTAACCAACTGGCAGCAAAACTAAAGCTCAGCAAAGCTATCCAGAATTTTATCGAAGATCAGGGATAAAATATACCCCCTTTCATCAGTACTGACCAAGGCAGCATATACTTGTGCTGCCTTGGTATTTTGTTATTTACGTACCGCTGAAGCTCAGCATGTGTTCATTATGCAACTGTGCATTGATGTTGCACGTTATGACACACAAACCTGCCCGGCTGTTTACGTTTTCCCCCTCCCACCTCAGGCCTCACATTTTATTTGACTGTTTCCTCCAGAAATTGAAGGAAACGATTCCACGATTTTCTATCCGCATCCTCTCTGTAACTCTCTGAACCGAAAACAGTAAAAGCGTGAGGAGCACCGGAATAGGTTATCATTTCATGAGACACCTTCGCATTTTCCAGCTCGGTGGCAAGCGTAGCGAAATGCTCCATGGTGATATTTGAATCAGCAGTCCCATGCAGGATCAGCATTTTCCCCGTTGTCCGGGAATAATCCTGTCCATCCGGAGTCGTTAACCCACCATGAAAGGTAGCAAAACCTTTCATGGCCGCCCCGGACCTGGCCATTTCAAGCACAGCCGCGCCCCCGAAACAGTACCCAACCACCACTCCGTTTGTGCTATTTGCTCCCTGGTCAACAGCTGTAGAAACTGCCCCATCAAGCAGAGCGCGCATTTTCTCTCTGTCGTTATACAGCTCGCCGGTATGCTGGCGTTTATCTACAACCTCGGTGGGTCGGACTCCTGCACCGAAGAGATCTGCTGCAAAAACAGTGTACCCCAGTTCAGAGAGCATTTCCGCCCGCTTCATTTCATAATCGGTCAACCCATCCCAATCATGTAACAGCAGTACAAAAGGACGATCCTTGCCGGCATTCACATAATAGCCCTCGTACGATTTACCATTCACGTCATATGTAACATTCACTCCGGCTCCATACACGGTGAACGGAGCCAACAGAACACTCATCAGCAGTAGATATTTCATTATGTACTCCTTGTCTGGTGGATAAGAAGAATTTCCTGCTACTGTTTGAGAGGATAATAATATATGCAGGGAAATCAACTGCTCGTCAGGAGAGAAACATACACATGCTGTACACCGTGCTGAGCACACGCACACCAGCCCAAACATTCAATACTACAGGATAAACACACACAAGACATGAGCTTTAGAAGAGTTTTCAGAACCAGGGGAAAGCCGGTCCCCCATGATCATTACAGTGAGCAAAGAGATTCCATCACTGTAATGCAGAAAGTAGTGGTAACACCACAACCACCCGGAAAAATTGTTTGTGATGTTATCCTGCTTTCAACATAGCACTACTCAGCCATTGCATTCATGGCACGGGTCGGATCCTGCTCAACTTTGGCGAGAATATCTGTTACTTTCCCGTCCGGCAACCAGTTCACTTTTCCGGTTCCAACATCATAGATTGCCCCAACGATCTTCGCTTTGCCGCTTTTCACAATCTCCCGCGAAACAGGACTGTTCATAAAGAGATCTTCGATGCCACGCCAGACATTCTCTTCAATGGCGAAAGGAACTACATCCATGCCTTCAGCTTCCGGATGCACGGCAATAGCCGTTTTTACGGCCGGAATGATATTGTCGACCAGTTGTGGAATGTTACGTTCCAAAGGATGCCCGGCCCCCCGGACTTCTGCTGTTACAGCTGTAACAGCACCACATTGCGTGTGTCCAAGAACCACCAGTACTGGGGTGTGAACATGGGCCAGACCATATTCGATGGATCCTGCTTCATCCACATCGATTACGTTTCCGGCTACTCTAACCACGAAAATATTCATGACACCGGCATCAAAAAGAATCTCTACTGGAACACGGGAATCAGAACAGGTGATAACCGTCGCAAAGGCGTGGTCTCCCTGGTTTTCTGTACCGGCCATAGTCAGACGAGCGGCATCTGTATGCGGAGATATTGCATTGCCTGAAGCAAAGCGCGTATTTCCCTCCTGCAGCATTTTTATAACCTCATCAGGGGTAGGCTTTTTAGCCTTCGTCCCGACATTTCCGCTGGCAAAGGCAAATGTCGCCACCACAGCAACTGATACACATGAGACAACAACAGATCGTAATAGTTTTTTCATATCTCCGGCCTCCTGATAACTGCATGATCTACGGGCAAAGAGCAGGAAATCAGCTCTCAGTTGCGTTCAATGCTCTTCAATCCTATCGAACGAATGCATCTTCAGCAACTTTTTTTGAGTCATCTTTCAGCTGGAGGCATTGCAACTGCTCTGCAATACCTTATTTAGACACGCAATTGAGAGGGTCACGGGAAGGAAAATTCAGGTTGTCAAGTCGGTTCGGAGGTGACGCATGCGTATGCGCTACCGACGTGGTATAATGTCGATCCTGAGTAGGCCGGCAATGACATCTTCACTATACAATCAGCTCCTGAACACAGGCTGATTTTCCGTGGTTATGAGAAAATACATAAAATAACAGGGCATCACAGTCGCGCATTATGGGAATAATCTCCTGCTGCACACAATTTCTGAAACGCTACAGCGACCGGCACAGGGCGGTCATCTGTAAAAACTGGATATTGCCCTTACGGATACTTGTGCTTAGCTCTCTCTTTATGCATATAGCCTGGCGTGCATTCCATCCTGCTGCATTCTACACTTTCGCGATTATCCTCATTCATTGCCTTGTAGCATTATTGCTTCTGGCGGAATGCCGACGCAGTGAAGACTACCACCAGACAATAGAAGAATTTTATCGACGTGAAGCTGTTGTAAAAGATGACGACTCACCTCCAGAATATACCTGATGAACAACGTGAGAATTGTAGAAAGACCTATTTCAACAGTGATGCTGTATAATAGCCATTGCGGTCTTTATCCCGTCAACACCGCTGGAGATTATACCACCGGACCAGCCGGAACCTTCCCCCGCCAGATAGAGGTTTGAAAACCCCAGACAACGCCGTTCGTCATCACGCAATGCCTGCACAGGTGAGGAGGTTTTACTTTCAAGACCCATGATCATACCAGTGTCAAAGCCTTTTAACTTCCTGCTGAACTGCATCAGCCCAGAGGCTATCGAAGTGCTGATCTCGACCGGCAGCAAATCCCAGAGAGGGGCTGCGGTAAGACCCAAAGGATAACTCGACTCAACGCTCCCTGAAGCCACTTTTCTGTTAATAAACCCTGAAATAGAAGCAAAAGGAGCCCGGTACCCTTTGCCATACTCATAAAATCTTCGCTCCAGATTGCTGAGCCAGTCCAGAGCTTCCAGTGGTTCAACCTCCCGGCCGAGTAATGACTCCAGGTTTAAACCGGCAACACAGGCGGCGTTCGCGAACCTGCCGTTTCGTTTGTAACGACTCATACCGTTTACAATGTTAGCTTCCGCATACGCCGTGGCCGGGACAACCATGCCACCGGGACACATGCAGAAGGTGTAGACGGGTAACGTTTTGTCACTTCCCCTGGCAGTGAGCCGATACTCGGCAGCCTTGACACCGGGCAGCGATGCTTGCCCCCACTGGGCGGTATTGATCAATTCCTGCGGGTGTTCAATCCGGCAGCCGATGGCAAAGTTCTTGGTCCGAAACTGCACCTTGTTTTGTATAAGCATTCGATAGGTTTCATGCGCCGAATGCCCCGGAGCGATCACTACAATTTCAGCCGGAATATCGCCTGCAGAAGTGATCGCAGCAACGACCGTACCATTGTTAATCTGTACATCTTTCAGTTCTGTCTCAAACCGCATCTCACCACCCAGATCTTCAAATTCTTTCCTCAGATTCAGGACGATACGCCGAAGATTATCAGTGCCAAGATGGGGATGAGCCAGATATTCAATTTCTTTTGGCGCTCCGGCACGGATATAGCTTGAGAGGATAAATTGTTTTTCTCTGGCAATTTTTTTTGTTCTGGAGGTCAGCTTACCATCCGAAAATGTACCTGCACCTCCTTCACCGAAGGCATAATTATTCACGGGATCAAAAATCCCTGTATTTTCAAAATTCTGGATACTGTCAACACGCCTGGCAACTTTGGAGCCGCGCTCGATGAGCACCGTATTAAAGCCCGCTTTCTGCAGAACAAGTGCTGCAAAAAATCCTGCCGGCCCACTGCCGACAACAACGGCTCTGGTCTTTCTTGCTTTCCAGGGGATTTCAAGAGAAGGGTAATCGAAAGGCTCTCCTCCGCTCAGCTCATCGGAAAGTACACCCGCCCGAATTAACCAGTGGATATTACTTTTTTTCCGTGCATCCAGACTTTTGGCTTCGATCTGCCACGAAAATTCCCTGATGCCGAGCTGCTTTCTGACAGCAGCCTTCAAATAATCATCACTGTAGTCGGTAGGGAGTTGAAGTGTAATTTCACGAAAGCCCAAAGGAATTCTCCTAAGATATTGTTTATACTTACAACGTTGTATATACTGCATTGTGAGTGAGAAAAAACCACAACAAGTTGTCAATGGGGATGGTTTTACCCATATCCAGATGTGTTGTAAAGGAGAACGAAAGTAAGCAGTGGTACGTGTTTGATCAAGATCATATCAATGTCCTGTTCTACACTTCAGGCTACTCAATTTTCCAAATTTACTCATGCTGAGCGCATCTAACTATGACTGAACAGAACAAAACGCCACATGACGGCACAGGGTTTGACGCTTTTTTACCACTCGAGATGGCGGCGAAAGCAGAAGCTGTCGGGGTAAAGAAAGCCACAATGGGCCCGCGCAACACGCTGTTGCTCTCCATTATGGCTGGATCCTTTATTGCTCTGGGAGCGATTTTTTCCACCACCGTTGCTACCGGAAGCAGTGCGCTACCGTATGGTCTCGGACGAATGCTGATCGGGCTGACATTTTGCCTTGGTCTTATTCTGGTTGTGATTGCCGGAGCTGAACTGTTCACCGGCAACAATCTTATAGTTATGGCCTGGGCTAACAGGCAGATATCCACCCGACAGGTACTGAGAAACTGGCTGCTGGTTTACGTCGGTAACTTTATCGGTTCTCTGGTCGTCGTTATACTCATGTTTATGAGCAAGCACTACTCATTCGGCGGAGGTCAGGTCGGGCTGACAGCCTTAAACATTGCCCATGCCAAGACAGGTTTCGATTTTCTGCAGGCAATGGCACTGGGTGTCATGTGTAACCTTCTGGTATGCATGGCAGTATGGCTCTGCTTCAGCGCCCGTACCACCACCGACAAAATTCTTTCTATCATTTTTCCCATTTCAGGATTTGTCGCCGCTGGTTTTGAACACAGTATCGCTAATATGTACTTTATCCCGATGGGGATCTTCATCAAAGTCGGGGCTCCGGGAAGTTTTTGGCAGGCTATCGGCAAAACTGCTGCTGATTTCCCAGACCTCACCTGGAATAACTTTCTGTTTGCCAACCTGCTGCCGGTAACTCTCGGAAATATCATAGGCGGCTCTGTACTGGTTGGACTGGTGTACTGGTTTGTGTATATCCGCAAGCCGCATATACCGTTCTTGGATAACGATACTCAATGACCTCTACACCCTCACATCAGAGACGTCCTAAATGCCGGGAATACCAATCGGTCCCGGGAGATCCGGAATACCACAGGCAGAGACAAGCAACGGTATCCACACCAATATTGCTAATACTATCAACATCTTCACCAATCTCACACCTTAACGGTTGAAGTAGAATTCAGTTGATTCTTTCCGATTTCTGATTACCAAAAGATCATTTTCAATATGATTTTGCACAAGTTATCATGTCAAAACATATCCTTGCAACAACTGCGCAACATCCGGAGCATCACCATTTGCAATCTCTGCCGTTATTTGATGCATATCGGGCTTGAAGTCTTTATACTATTGTGTTGTGCCGTAATTTCTGTTGCAGTTTTTTTTTACGCAATCTTAAGGCTCTTTTTGATATTGTTCATGATGAACACTCAGCCACTACCGGCATTGAGCCCCTGTTCTCAATCGGTACATGCTGACTTATAGTTTTGAGTTACATTGATAACGCGTTTACCCACCACAAGGATTTTATGAATTATGCTGCAAATTGACAACTACCTCTATGCCTCCGATCTTGCCGAGGCGTACGACACGCTGCAGTCGATGCCCGGAAGTGTTGTACTCGGCGGATGCGGGTATTTACGGCTGGGCGCACGAAATATCGGCACAGCCATTGATCTCTCGAAGCTTGGTCTTGATTATGTGAAGGACACCGGCGATACCGTTGAGATAGGTGCGATGACCACTCTGCGTACTCTTGAGACGAACCCGCTGACGAGTAGCCTGTGGAATGGCGTACTGAAAAGGGCAGTCGAAAATATTGTCGGTGTGCAATTGCGAAATGGCGTAACCATCGGCGGCACCGTGTCCGGCCGATATCCATTTTCTGATCCGATAACAGCTTTGCTGACACTTGATACCCAGCTGCAGTTTTTCAAAAATGGCCAAGTGTCACTCGAAGAGTATCTTGCAGGCAAAGGCTATAAAGATATTTTAGAGAAAATTATCATTCCTCAAGATGGCCGGGCAGCAGCGTTCACCAGTATCCGTAAAACACGAACGGATTACGCTGTGCTCAATATAGCTGTTAGCAGAAGTGCGGAAGCATATCGAATTGTGGTCGGCAGCAGACCTGGAAGAGCTATGAACGTAATAGAAGCGGCTGAATATCTCAGCGAGAACGGTCTGAACGAAGCTACTGCGGCAGAAGCCGGCAGGATTGCGGCTGCACGTTTACAGTTCGGTGATAATCCCAGAGGCAGCGCCGAGTACCGTAAAGCAATCTGCCCTGTGCTTATAGAACGTGCCCTGCTGGAGGTAATACATGCAGCTTAATACCAGAATAAACGGCCGCAGCATCACCCTTGATTTCCCTAATGGAGAGTTTTTATATGAGACTCTCAGACGCTATGGTTACCTTGGCGTGAAACAGGGTTGTGATACCGGCAACTGCGGACTCTGCACGGTCTGGCTGAATGGCAAACCTGTGCTCTCCTGCTCGACCCTGACAGCACGGGTCGGGGAACACGACGTGACAACTATCGAAGCCCTCCAGGATGAAGCACACTCGTTTGCCGAATTTATGGTAGCTGAAGGCGCAGAGCAGTGCGGTTTCTGTTCTCCCGGTTTCACCATGACCGTGCTGGCCATGAAACGCGAACTGAACAATCCAACCGAGGAATCGATCAACCATTATCTTGCAGGTAATCTTTGCAGATGTTCAGGTTATAAGGGCCAGATGCGAGCCATTAAAAAATTCATGGGAGTTGTGTGATGCACTTTGTAGGAAAAAATATCCCGAAAATTGATGGCCTTGCCCTGGTAAAAGGAACACCTGCCTATACCAGCGATCTCGACTTGAATGACAACAGCCTTATCGTCAAGATCCTGCGCAGCCCGCATGCTTCAGCCCGCATTGTTTCCATAGACAGCAGTGCAGCAGAGGCAATGTCTGGCGTGGAATGCGTACTCACCCATGAAAATACGCCGGGGACACGATTCACCCTCGCCGGACAATCTTTCCCTGAGCCATCGCCATATGATCGCAGAATACTCGATAGCCGGATGCGTTACGTGGGGGATGAAGTCGCCATTATTGCAGCAGTAGATGAAGCGACAGCCCTTGCTGCCATGCGCACAATCAAGGTTGAGTATGAAGTTCTCACTCCTGTACTGAATCTTGAAGACGCGCTTGATAACTCAATCCGTGTGCACGAAGAACAGCCGTTTACCAATTTCCCCATAGGCAACGATGCGGCCAGAAATATTGCAGCCAGCCATTTCACCGAACAGGGCGACGTTGAGGCGGAACTGGCGGCCTGTGATGTAGTGATCGAGCAGACCTACAACACTCAGGCCCAGGCGCACGCCATGATGGAAACCTATCGTGCCTCAACCTCTTTTGATGTAAACGGGCGCCTGCAGGTTATGACCTCGACGCAAATTCCGTATCATGTGCGGCGTCATCTTTCCCGCGTACTCGATATTCCCAGAAGTAAAATCAAGATATTGAAACCACGAGTCGGTGGTGGTTTTGGCGGCAAGCAAACAGCCTCCGTCGAGATTTTCCCCGCCATCGTCACCATGAAAACCGGCAAACCGGCCAGGATAGTGTATAGCCGGCAGGAAACTTTTTCCTGCACCACCAGTCGACACGCCATGCAATTGAAGGTTCGGCTAGGCGCAGATAAAGACGGCAATATAAAGGCTGTCGATATTTTTTGTTTATCCGACACCGGCGCATATGGCGAACATGCGCCTACGGTGTTCTGGGTCGTTGGTCAGAAAACCCTGCCGCTGTATAGCAAGGCAAAGGCCTGCAGATATCATGGCCACGCACTCTACACCAACAAATCACCTGCCGGTGCTTTGCGCGGTTACGGTGCAACTCAAGGAACATTTGCCCTTGAATCAGCACTCAACGAGCTGGCGAGTAAACTGCAGATGGATCCGTCGGAACTACGCCTGAAAAACCTTATTGCTGAAGGTGAGGCACATCCGGAATTATCCGGCTCAATTCCCGGAAAACCGGCTGTACTTCGCAGCAGCACCCTGCAGAAATGCATCGAAAAAGGTAAGGAGTTGATCGGCTGGGAAGAAAAATACCCGCGAGTGCAGGTCAGTGACACCAAAGTGCGCGGTTACGGTATGGCTGTCACCATGCAGGGCTCAGGTATTTCCAAGATAGATACTGCCTCAGTCATGATAAAACTGAATGAAGACGGATTCTTTACGCTCAGCCACTCCGCCTCTGACATGGGCCAGGGCTCGGATACCATACTCAGCCAGATTGCGGCGGATGTTCTTGATATAGAGATGGATCAAGTAGTTGTGTCAAGTTTTGATCTCGATACCCTGCCCTATGATCCCGGCGCATATGCATCGAGCGGAGCGTATGTTACCGGCAACGCCAGCCGCATTGCAGCAGAAGATATGAAAAAGCAGATGTGTTCAGCCGTTGGCCGTTTACTCGACGTTGAGCCGGCAACAGTTATATATGAGGCCGGCATGTTTACCGCCGGGGACAAAACCATGACGCTCCCCGAACTTGCCCAGACTCTCTGCTCGTTTGAAGGCATGGATATGCTGGTCGCCAAAGGCACCTTCGGAGGAGATACATCTCCACCGCCGTTTATAGCCGGGTTTGCCGAAGTCGAGGTGGATCTGGAGACCGGGGAATCGATCGTCACCGATTATGTCGCAGTTGTCGATTGCGGCAAGGTGCTCAACAAAAACCTGGCCCGAATTCAAGTTGAGGGCGGTGTGGTTATGGGCATCGGCATGGGACTGTATGAGGAAGTACGCTACAGCTCCAAGGGGAGGCTTGCCACCAGTTCATTTATGGAATACAAGATCCCGAGCCGTGAGGATATTCACGGGATCAGAGTAGCTTTTGAAGAAAGCCATGAACCTACCGGCCCATACGGAGCCAAATCCATCGGTGAGGTTGTATGCAACACACCACCTCCTGCGATTGCCCAGGCAATCTACAATGCGACCGGAGTATATCTCCGTAAGCTCCCTTTTACAGCAGAAAATGTACTGCTGGGGATGATGAAAGACAATGGTACCGCCAGATAGGCAACACTTTATGCAGGCTCTGGGGATAAAGCGCGGCGATGCTGTTTTTTTTGTAGGCGCCGGCGGCAAAACCTCACTTATTTTTCGGCTGGCGCAGGAAGCCAGTCAGCAGGGATTCAGGGTGCTGGTTACAACCAGCACCAGAATGTTAATACCAAATCCCGGCCAATACGATACCATTGATCTGAGTGGCAAACTCTTTAGCGACCGCGAAGTAACTGAACCCGGTATCTATGTTGGTGGACTGCCGGATAGTGTGGAAGGAAAAATGACGGGCGTGCGTGAAGACCTGCTCACCTATCAGCAGAAAAAGTTTGATATTGTGCTGGTTGAAGCAGATGGATCTGCCGGGAAGCCTCTTAAAGGCTGGAAGAATACAGAACCTGTGGTTACAGAAATGGCGACCAAAACCGTTGGTGTTCTTGACATACAGACCATTGGTAGAATCATGGATGAACGCCTGGTACATCGACTCGACATTTTTTCCCTTTTTACCGGCTGTCAAACCGGCACACCTATCACCATCGGCCATCTGCTGCGGGTTATCTGCCATGATGAGGGCTTATTTGCGCAAGCACTCGGTGAAGAGATTCTCTTTATTAACAAGGTTGAATCGGATGAGGATTGCCGTAACGTCGACAAACTGAAATCTCAACTGGAAAACCTGAAGATAGTCGCGGGAAGCGTGCAGCTGAACACGTTGTATGGATAGTCAACATTGTAAAATCGACGCTGTCGTGCTCGCCTCCGGCCTTTCGAGAAGAATGGGCACCAATAAATTGTTGCTGCCTCTGGGGAATTCAACACTCTTCGAGCACTTCCTTACCACCTTTCCTTATGAACTCTTTGACAGAGTGATCGTGGTTGCTGCAGATGAGAAAGTTATCGCAATTGCACGTCATTACCCGGTTAGAGTGTGCTGTAACACCGAGCCTGGAAAGGGTAAAAGCCATTCAATACAAACAGGACTGAGCGCCTGCAGTGTTGATAACGCCGTCATGTTCACGGTAGCTGACCAACCACTGCTCAGCGCGACAACAATCCGAAAACTCGTCAATACCTTCTCAAGCTGCAATAGAACTATCGTGATGCCTGAAGTAAACGGTACTCCTGCAAATCCGGTGATATTTCCAGCCGATCTGCATTGTGAGCTGCAACAACTGAAAGGTGACCACGGTGGACGTTTGATCATTGCCAGACATCCCGAGCGGGTGAGTACTGTTTACTGCAGTTCAGCTGAAGAATTTTATGATATTGATACCCCTGAGAGCTATCAGAAGTTAGTGGCAGAATGGAACCGGGAAAACTGATCGTCGTCCGTGGCGGCGGAGATATAGCAACAGGCACAATCTGTCGATTGCACAACTGTGGCTTCAGGCTGCTGGTTCTTGAAACAGCGCGTCCGAACGCCATCCGACGTGCGGTTTCTCTCTCCGAAGCAGTGTATGATTCCAGTCATACTGTTGAAGGCGTTACTGCTCTGCGGGCAAACAGCATTGCGCAATGTACAGCTATCTGGCAGCAACATAAGGTTGCCGTTCTGGTTGACCCTGAGGGAAAATGCTTACATACATTACGGCCATTTGCTCTGATTGATGCAATCCTTGCCAAAATAAATCTCGGCACCACCAAAGAAATGGCTGCGATCACCATTGCTCTCGGCCCTGGTTTTTCTGCCGGGGATGATGTTGATGCTGTAATCGAAACAGCACGGGGACACGACCTTGGTCGCGTGATTCTCCAGGGCCCAGCCCGGCCCAATACAGGAGTTCCCGGTGCTGTTGCAGGCTTTACAACAGAGCGGGTGTTGTATGCGCAACACAGCGGCAAACTCGAAATTGTTACAGATATTGGCAGTTCTGTCGCAGAGGGCGAACTACTGGCTCGTATTGACGGTGAGCCAGTAACAGCTCCGTTTCAGGGACTGGTCAGAGGAATAATACGTCATGGGTCTCTGGTGAAAAAAGGGTTAAAAATAGCTGATATTGACCCACGATCTTCAGAACAGAAAAATTGCTACACTATCTCCGACAAGGCCCGCTGCATAAGCGGCGGTGTACTTGAAGCCCTCCTTTTCATTCATCTCAGAAACAGCTAACACGCCATGGAAACACAGGTACTCCTGACACTTACTGAATCCATTCACAATAACGAACCAGTTGCTCTGGTTACAGTTATTGCCAACACAGGATCCTCGCCCGGAAAAACCGGAGCCATGATGGCTGTCCGCAGTGATGGCAGCAGCAGCGGAACTGTAGGTGGTGGCAATCTCGAGTATCAGGCTATCAATGCAGCCCTTGGCTGTATAGCGGAAGGCGTGAGCAAAGAAGTGCGTTACGCTCTCAATGCAAGTAGTGACCTTGGCATGACCTGTGGAGGTGAACTACGCCTCTTTATAAAGGTCTTCCAACAACAGCCGCGACTGCTTGTGATTGGCGGCGGCCACATCGGGATTGAAGTCTATCACCTCGGAGTTCATCAGGGCTTTCGGGTCACTATTGTTGACGACCGACCCGAAATGTTGACCAAAGAGAGATTTCCCCTGGCCGAATGTATACTTGCCGAAGACCTGGTCAGTACTCTCACAGATTACCCAATCAACGCCAGTTGTTACATCACCATTGCCACCAGATCCCATTCTTCTGACCGCCAGGCACTTGAGGCAGTTGTTAACTCAGATGCTGCGTATATCGGCATGATCGGCAGTCGCAACAAAATCACAAATGCCATGCACTATCTGCTCGAACAGGGTGTATCACGCGATAAGCTGGAAGCAGTTTTTGCACCCATGGGTCTGAATATCGCCTCTGTACAGCCTAAAGAAATTGCAGTCAGTATCATCAGCGAAATTCTGCTGGTGAAAAACAATGGTTCACTGGAGCATATGCGGACAGTGAAAAACATTACTTTTTAATAGACGTTCTGAACTGCTCACGGAATTTTCAAAACCAGTAATCGATTGATGACCAGCCAGCTCAATACCGTGATTGTAGCCGCGCTCACACCCAGGATGCCGATAACCTGAATACTATCCTGCCAGCCCAGAGAGATAAACCACATCGAACAGACACCGGTCATAAAAAAGACAAAGGTCATAAACGAGGAAGCCGCTCCGACATCCTGCTCAACCTGCTCAAGAATAAGATTATTACCCGGCGGCCTGCCAAAAGCGAAAAATAAGGTGAGAAACCACATCGGTATCGACAGCCTGAACGGAGATGGGATAGAAGAAAAAAGCATCGGTATCGAGGCAGCAAGCACTCCGAAATAACTCACCGGCAGTAATCGAACAAGGCGAACATGACGTGCTACCTTTGAAAAAATCAGGGGGGCGATCATGAACGCTGAAGCATTGCAGGCAAAAAAGTATCCATACTGCCGCTCAGAATACCCCAGAACACTGATATAAATATCTGCGGATACAGCTATAAAGGCAAAAAACGGTATACCGAGAACTGCAAAGGCTAAAGTAAGCAGCAGAAATTGCATATTGCGGACCAGTCGCACATAACTCCTGAATACCCTGCGCAGTTTTTCAGTACTGAATTCATGCAAAGACTCTTTCATCTCCAACACTCCTGCAGCTGCCAGCAATCCAAGTACTGCCTGAAGCACAAAGACCCAGCGCCATGAGTGCGACTCGATAACCCAGGCTCCAATAATCGGTGCCACCATAGGTGCAGCAGCGACAATCACCCCAAGCTGTAAAAAAATACGTTGCCTCAGATTGCCATCAAATAAGTCTTTACAGATAGCAAAAGCGATTGAAGAGGCACTGGCCGCGCCAGCACCCTGCAAAACCCGGGCAGCTATCAGATAATAAACGTTATCTGAAGCCGCACATAACAAACTGGCAATGACATACAGCCCGAGTCCTATAAGCAGTGGTTTCCGCCTGCCGTAACGATCTGAAAGCGGCCCATACACAAGCAAAAAACCACAGTAGGTGACGAAAAAGCCTATCAGGGTCAGATTGACAGTCGCAAGAGGTTGCTGCCAGGACTCAACCAGCAGCGGAATTGCTGCCAGATACATATCGGTTGAAAGCGGCGGAAAAGCCGCAAGCAGTGCGAGTAATGCAATTTTTTTCTTCATATTTCGGACACACCTTACCACAAGGAGTTCTACTCACTGTATATTCGTGGGGAATTTTCTCTGGGTGAATACAGCCTGAAGACGTTGGTTAACCGGTACTTTTTCATAAATTGCCGGTTTGAAACAACCATTGATGGCACATCAGACCTACATCTGCTACCGGCATAACCGGCGTCAATTATGAAAGCATAGTAGCCAGTTCGATATCAGTGCGCAATGTGCTTTAATGAGTAAAGTGCGGTTATCATGTTTTTCCTTTTTATTTACTGTTTTTTAACCGAGTCTTAACCAGCGTCCTGCTATTATCCTTTAGGGTTAAAGACATAGAATTAACCATTCTACTGTTTTCACATAACAAATTGACAGCCATGCACTGTTTCCAAAATCCATGTCCTGTATTTTTTTGTACAAATTATTTCAAGTAATGATTCTCATTCGGCTTTTATGAGATCCTGCAACTGGCCGGTATATTATGAATGTTGACCTTGCAAAAACAACTTGCATACATACATTCATGAATGTATATTCGTTCGCTTCACGCAATCTCAACAAATGAGAAGGTATGCGTAATGCGAATCACCACAAACATAAAAGGCACTCATATGTCGAAATTAAACATGAGATACACGGCAATTCTATTCGTTTTAGTCACTGGCATTCTTCTCGGAGGATGCCAGGAACAGACTCCAAAGGTCTCTGCTCCCCGGGGACCCGTGGAAGTCGACACCATCACACTTACAACCCAGCCGGTAGAGCTTGAGGTGGAACTCCCAGGTCGAACAACAGCTTATCGGGTTGCAGAAGTTCGCCCGCAGGTGAACGGTATTGTCAAAGAGCGGCTGTTTACTGAAGGTAGCCTGGTAAAAGCTGGAGAACTTCTCTACCAGATAGATCCCGCCATGTATCAGGCAAAGCTGGACAGCGCCAAAGCAGCACTTGCCAAAGCAAAAGCGATAGAGCATTCGACCAGATTAAAGGCTGAAAGATATGCAACACTCGTCCGCACCAAAGCGGTGAGTGAACTGGATCAGATCGAGATTGAAGCTAGCTGGAAACAGGCGGTTGCAGATGTCGCCGCTGCAGAAGCAGCACTCAGCAGCGCCCAGATTGATCTTACGTATACAAAAATTACAGCCCCGATCAGCGGGCGGATCGGCAAATCGATGATCACCGAAGGTGCGCTGGTCACAGCCCAGCAGACCGACCCGCTTGCCACTATCCAACAACTCGATCCTCTGTATGTTGATGTTACACAATCAAGTACCGAACTGCTCAGGCTCAAGAAAGATATTGCTGCAGGGCGATTGAACAGCACCGAAAAGGCACAATCCGATGTCAAAATTTTACTTGAAGGCGGCCTGGAGTATGAACATATCGGCTCCCTCGAATTCTCTGACGTAACAGTCGATCAATCAACCGGAACAGTCACTCTGAGAGCCCTTGTCTCAAATCCGAACGAAGATTTATTGCCCGGCATGTTTGTTCGGACCAAAATTTCTAAAGGGGTGAAACAGGACGCTATTCTTGTACCGGCTGGAAGTATCAGTCGTAACAACAAAGGCCAGGCTGTCGTCATGCTGGTCAATAGTGAATCAACCGTTGAAAGCCGCATCATTGAAAGCGGACAGAACATCGGCAACATGGTTCTTGTCAATACAGGCCTTGCACAAGGAGAACAACTCATTGTTGCCGGACTGCAGAACGTAAAACACGGTGTTACGGTCAAGGCTGCAAAGCAACCTGAAGCCCTAACTGGACAGGTCGCTCTGCTTACAAAACCAGCAGTTCCTGTTGAAAAAGCGGAGTAATTCATGGCCAGATTTTTTATAGACCGTCCCATCTTTGCATGGGTCATAGCTATCGTCATCATGCTAGCCGGCGCATTATCAATCCTGCGTCTGCCTATTTCCCAATATCCTGAAATAGCACCGCCAGCAGTCACAATTACTGCGACATACCCCGGTGCTTCAGCAAAAACTATAGAAGACAGCGTAACACAGGTTATCGAACAGAACATGAACGGTCTCGATAACCTTTTATATATGAACTCCCAGAGTTCCTCTGCAGGGTCTGTAACGATAACCCTCACCTTTCAGGCGGGTACAGACCCGGATATTGCTCAGGTTCAGGTACAGAACAAACTGCAGCAGGTGACGAGCCAGATCCCCCAGGCTGTACAGAACCAGGGGTTACAGGTTGCGAAGTCCAACTCAACGTTCCTGATGGTCGTCGGTCTTATTTCAACTGACGCGAGTATGGATAAAAATGACCTGGCCGACTTTATGGTTTCTACCCTTAAAGACCCGTTAAGTCGTACAGAAGGAGTTGGCAGCATCCGGATATTCGGCAGTCAGTACGCAATGCGTATCTGGCTTGATCCGCATAAACTTAACAGTTATCAGCTGTCTCCCGGTGATGTCAGTGCCGCAATCAGTGCCCAGAATAATCAGGTAGCAGTAGGCGACCTTGGCGGTACACCTTCAGTTTCAGGGCAGCAGGTAAGTGCCAGCATGATGGCACAAACCATGATGAGCTCTCCCGAGGAGTTCTCTCAGATCCTGCTTAAAGTAAATCAGGATGGATCACAGATTCGTCTGGGAGATGTTGCCCGGGTCGAAATTGGTGGTGAGAGCTACGCTTCGGTTACAACCTTTAACGGTCAGCCTGCCGCCGGTATGGGCATAATGCTGGCAACCGGTGCGAATGCACTTGATACAGCCGAGGCCGTTCGCAGCAAACTCGCTGACCTGGAACCCTACTTTCCGGCCGGTGTTAAAATAGTTTATCCGTATGACACCACCACTTTCATTAAAATATCAATTGAAGAGGTGGCGCATACCCTGATTGAAGCTATTATTCTGGTTTTTCTGGTAATGTTCCTCTTTCTCCAGAATTTTCGGGCGACCCTCATCCCCACAATTGCTGTTCCGGTTGTTCTGCTCGGTACCTTCGGGGTTATGGCGGCCTTCGGCTTTTCCATTAACACGCTGACCATGTTCGGCCTGGTATTGGCTATCGGACTTCTGGTTGATGACGCTATTGTCGTCGTTGAAAACGTTGAGCGAATTATGGCGACAGAAGGGTTGTCACCCTTAGAGGCAACCCGGAAGTCGATGACCCAGATTACCAGTGCACTTATCGGTATTGCCCTGGTACTCTCTGCCGTCTTTGTACCAATGGCCTTTTTCGGTGGTTCCACCGGTGCTATCTATCGACAATTTTCCCTGACTATTGTTTCGGCAATGACATTATCTGTGCTTGTTGCTTTGATTCTCACCCCGGCTCTCTGCGCCACCCTGCTAAAACCGGTGAAAGCGGGAGAACATACTGAAAAACGAGGATTTTTCGGTTGGTTCAACAGGATGTTTACACGCAACACTGAGAGATACAGCAGTAGCATTGCCTACATCCTTAAAAGGGCAGGTCGATTCGGGCTTATTTATATGATACTTGTTGGCGGAATGGTTTTTTTGTTCACCAAGCTGCCGACTTCATTTTTACCAAACGAAGATCAGGGCGTTTTTCTTTCCATGGTGCAGCTGCCCACAGGAGCTACGCAGGAACGTACCCAGGAAGTCCTCGATAAGGTAAGGAATCACTACCTCACCCAGGAAAAAGACAACATAAAAAGTGCCTTTACCGTTGCAGGTTTCAGTTTTGCGGGTACCGGCCAGAATATGGGTCTGGTCTTTACCCAGATGAAAGACTGGAGTGAGCGAACAGGTAAAGATCAATCTGTTACCGCAGTTGTTGGCAGAGCTATGGGATATTTCTCCCAGATAAAAGAAGCACGGATATACGCTTTCAATCTTCCTCCTATCCCTGCACTCGGCACATCTACCGGTTTTGATTTTTATCTGCAGGATCGTGCTGGTCTTGGCCATGATAAGCTCATAGAAGCCAGAAACCAATTACTCGGTATGGCCGCACAGCATCCGGATCTTATCGCTGTACGCCCAAACGGTATGGAAGATACTCCGCAATATAATGTGGATATAGACTTCGAAAAGGCGATGGCACTGGGTATTTCTGTCAGCGATATCAACACCACGCTATCAACTGCCTGGGGCTCAAACTATGTAAACGATTTTGTCCATAATGGCAGAATAAAGAAAGTATACCTCCAGGCCGATGCCCCTTTCCGCATGCAGCCTGAAGATATTGAGCAATGGTATGTGCCCAACAATAAAGGTGTCATGGTGCCGTTTTCAAGTTTTACCAGCGGTCACTGGAGTTTTGGTTCGCCACGACTGGAGCGGTTTAACGGCAACCCCGCTGTTGAAATTATGGGGCAGGCTGCGCCTGGTAAATCCAGCGGTGACGCAATGGCGGCCATAGATCAACTGGTATCACAGCTCCCGGCCGGTATCGGCTATGAATGGACAGGAACCTCCTATCAGGAACAACAGTCCGGCTCTCAGGCTCCGGCATTGTATGCGATCTCGCTGCTGGTTGTTTTTCTCTGCCTTGCAGCCCTGTACGAGAGCTGGTCAGTACCGTTCTCCGTCATGCTGGCCGTTCCTCTTGGCGTGTTGGGAGCCCTGGCAGCTGCAAATCTGCGTGGTATGGAAAACGATGTCTACTTTCAGGTAGGATTGCTGACGACCATAGGCTTATCCGCCAAAAACGCCATCCTTATCGTTGAGTTCGCCAAATCACTCTATGACCAGGGAACAGATCTCATTACAGCAACAGTAGAAGCGTGCCGGATGCGACTGCGTCCGATCCTTATGACCTCGCTTGCATTCATGTTAGGTGTTTTGCCACTGGCTATCAGTACCGGTGCCGGCTCTAACAGCAGGCATGCGATTGGCACGGGTGTGCTTGGCGGAATGTTATCGGCAACCGTTCTGGCTATCTTTTTTATACCGCTCTTTTTTGTCATTATTATGCGGCTGTTCAAAACACGCCAGCCAAAGCAGACACAGGTGGCGACACCGGCAGCATTGGCTGAGGAGTACTGATTACTATGCAAATTCACGTTAAAAACATCACAACAGCCGCGTTGTTCTTCATGTTAAGCGGCTGCGCAATGATGCCTGAATATCAGCGACCGGGACTCCCGGTTGCAAAAACGTTTGCTTATCAAGGCAGCTCTCTGTCGTCGATAGCTGAAAATGGTACACAGGCGAAGTCTGTTGCTGAGCTCGGGTGGCGTGAGGTCTTCACAGATCCTCTGCTGCAGCAACTGATTGCCACCGCTCTGGAGAATAATCGTGATCTTCAGGAAACAGCTCTCAATGTTGAAGAGTATCAGGCACAATATCGTATTCAGCGATCAGCACAATTCCCGTCAATAGATGTTGATGGTTCCGGTACCAAACAACGAACCCTTAGCGGTACAAGTCATGCCACCAGCGAAACCTATTCACTGGCGGTTGGCGCAACCTCCTATGAACTTGATTTCTATGGTCGTGTAAAAAATCTCAAGAATCTGGCTCTTGAACAGTATCTGGCCATGGAGGAAACTCAAAGAAGTGCTTCTCTCAGCCTTGTTGCCGAGGTAGCACGGTCGTATCTCACCTGGCTTGCGGATCGGGAACTGCTGCAAATTTCAGAGGACACCCGGCGGGTTGAAGAAGAATCCTACACGCTTATTGAGCAGCGGGCGGCTGCTGGAATTGCAAACCAGCTTGACCTCGCTCAGGCACGTACCAGCCTTGAAACGGTCAAAGCGAATCTGGCTTTATACAAAAGACAGGTTGCGCAGGATTTGCATTACCTGACCTTACTTACCGGAACATCTTTGCCTTCTGATCTGCAGAAGAATAACGGAATACTGACGGATGTAAGCCTCATTCAGGTAAGACCCGCAACGCTTTCCTCCACCGTGTTACTGCAACGGCCGGACATCATGGCTGCTGAGCATGAGCTCAAAGGAGCAAATGCAAATATCGGAGCCGCCAGAGCCTCCTTTTTCCCTACTGTCAGCCTTACAGGAAGTGTCGGAGTGATCAGTTCAGACCTTGGAGATCTCTTTGACGGCGGATCAGGTTCATGGCTGTTTTCTCCTTCCATAAGTGTACCGATCTTTACTGCGGGTAAACTTCAGGCAGAACTCGATGTCGCGGAAATACGAAAAGAAATTTCTATTGTTCGCTATGAAAAGGTGATACAGACCGCTTTTCGTGAAGTCTCGGATGCTCTTGTGGCCGGTGAAACCTACGAAGAACAAATGCTGGCGCAAAAGGCGAATCTGGAGGCAAATGAAGACTATTACAACCATGCAAACAACCGTTACCTGCAGGGAGTCGACAGCTTCCTGACGCTTCTGGATGCCCAGCGTTCACTCTACAGTTCCAGGCAGAACTATATAACTCTTAAGCTTGCCCAACTTGAGAATCAGGTGAATCTGTATAAGGTTCTGGGCGGCGGCTGGAAGAAATAAGCTGAATAACCCAGGAAAGCATTATGGCACGAAAAACAAAAGAAGAAGCCCTCAAAACCCGTGAAGCTATTATTGATGCTGCGGTACAGGTTTTTTTAATTCAGGGAGTGTCCCGTACTACTCTCGCTCAGATTGCCAAGGCTGCAGGGGTTACCAGAGGTGCTATTTACTGGCATTTTGAAAACAAGGAGGATTTGCTGGCTGTACTTTGGGAGCAAATCCTCCAGCCTTTCGAACCAATTAACATGGTGGTTGACAATCCTGACGAGCCTGACCCTCTGGGGAAACTGATACACGCCTATCTCGCCTTTTTTGAAAGCTTAAAAGAAGATTCCAGGATACTTCAGCTGTTCCAGATCCTTATCCATAAATGCGAAGCGGTAGAGGATACCGGCACACTTCAACTCAATAGGGTTAACTGTCATCGCGAGGGACAACGGAAGGTTGAAAACGTTCTGCGTAAAGCTGTACAACGTGGGCAACTGCCGAAAAATCTTGACGTACGAATGGGGAGTATTGCAACCATTTCTTTTATCGATGGTTTAATTCACAACTGGATTATGTTTCCCGATCTCCTGGATGTTCATAAGGATATCCCGGCCATGCTTGATGGGCTGGTACAAATGCTCCGCTCCGGCTTCAGCCAATCAATAGAAGTAAAAGAAAACATTTCTTCTATGCATCCCTCTTCTCTCTCCACAACAAATACAGTCTAAACCGTTTTAGGCTGTATCAATCACCAAACAAAGCCAAGCCCGAATCGGTAGACATCATTCAACTCTCAAAGAAACTTATCGTATTGCGCCCGTTTTGTTTCGCCTGATACATTGCGATATCAGCTCTCGTAAAAACAGTTTCCTGGCTCACGTCATGACCGACAAAGAGCGCCAC
Organism: Desulfopila sp.; assembly: GCA_041582995.1. Lineage (GTDB taxonomy): Bacteria > Desulfobacterota > Desulfobulbia > Desulfobulbales > Desulfocapsaceae > Desulfopila. The sequence goes on from JBFHGS010000021.1 coordinate 21,316, forward strand.
ACCGATGCTTGAGGTACAGTGGTGCTCTATTGTCATTTCGGTATCATCTGCCTGCGTATAGGAAAGGGAATATGGTTCTGCCAGAACTACTCTGATTTTTTCCGCCACATACCCTGCCTGTTCCACTGCACGATTCAGATCAGTATCGAGTTCTTTAAGCAGAACCACAAACTCATCACCTCCAAATCGTGCCGCAGTGTCCATTTCGCGCAGACAACTGCGCATACGCTGGGCGACTTTAATCAATAGCTCATCACCCACACCATGCCCATAGGTATCATTCAAAGGCTTGAAGTTATCTAAATCAAGAAACATAACAGCACCATAACAGCCACTTCGTTTGCTTGCAGCCATTGCCTGCGTCATACGCTCTGTAAGCAGACGTCTGTTGGGAAGCTGGGTAAGGGTATCATAGAACGCAAGAGTATGAATCTTTTGCTCAGCAATCTTTCGCTCTGTAATATCCTCTGATATCCCCATTATTTTTTCAACAATGCCTGTTTTGCCTATGATAGGGACAAAATTCGACCTGAAAATCAGCTCAGGGGACCCGCTGGTTCTATACTCAATATCGATAGTCTCTCCTGAAAATGACCGGGTAAACAGTGCGCTGATACGCTCCTTGTCACAATCACCTACTTCATCAAGATACAACGTCCCTTGTATAGCCCGTTCATCGGTTAATCCGCGCATGGCCAAACCAGCCCTGTTCATGGAGACGACTGCGCCACTGCTGTCGATTTCGTGAATACTCACCGGTAAATTTTCGTACAGCAAACGATAATGATTTTCACTTTCCCGCAGAGCACGGGTGGTTTTTTCTGTTTCAAGACGTGCCGCCTCTAATTCTTCAGTCCTCTGGCGAACCCGTTCTTCAAGAGTAATTGCAGTATGAAACAGATTAAAATCTGATCCTTGAATGCTTGCACTCTGTTCCGCTCGATTCATAAGCGCCTGAATAATCTTATTCAGGCGTACAATCTCCGCTTCAAAACTGCGCTCCTTCGAGGCGCTCATCTGATTTTTGTCCTCAGTCATCATGCACCTTTTGTGCCTTGCTCCGGATCAGCACCAATAGCTACACCAATAAGTGTTTGATTCACATGGACACCGTGAAATTGCTCACCATAGCTACTAAAACCCACAACATTGTTACGGCAGAATATCTCACCTGCTTTATCCTTTAATCCTTTCTGCGCAATTTCAAGATTTCGCAAAATGCAATCACAGGCCAAAACAAATTGAGGTACTCCTATTTCTGTGCGGATTCTGTCAAACGTCTGTTCCAGATTTTCCAGTAGATTTATACCTTTCGCTACGCGCAGCACAAGTCCCTCCTCAATGGCGCAAAAAAAGGTCAGACTACCGTCGGCATTTGCAGTCTGAATTGAGCGCACATAGTCTGTGCCGTCTATCATCACCACGACAGGTGAAGCAGCAAAACACCTTGAATTAAGTGCATCCACCTCAACCCCGACCAGTCTTGCATACTCTTCAGCAGCTGGCAGCCCGTTTATCTCCCTCACTATTCGTCTGCTTGAATCTGCTTCGGTGACGACTACGCGTTCTTCGGATGAAACAAAATGCTGAGTTTTAAATATTCTGAAAGGTAAAGAAGTGTTGATCAGGACCAGTACAGCAGCATTGGAACAAAAGCGACCATCAAAATAGACATATGTCCTCGCCAGTTTCATATCGTCACCAGCAGAACCTCCGAACAGTTGGATCTTCCCCAACGCATATTGTAACGCATGTGCCACAGGTTCCTCACGACCAGCCATTCCATCAATCAACATACACGCAAAGCTATCGTTGGGACTTGCTTCAGGAACTTTTCTTTCAAGCTCCTGCAAAAGTGTCTGAGCCAGAGAATGTGCCCTGGAAATTTCAAATTCATCCAGGCCTTCTAAGATAGCACTCACCGCAGCACAGCTCTCTGCAGTAAAGCTTGCTCCAGATAAACTGTGTCCACGATAACCAGCCGGTCCTATTTCCCCGGCTGTTGTACAACCAATCACCTGAACACCTGAGAAGAGGCGGTTGAGTTCTTCCGCCAACACATCAAGATCATATTCACTGGAGCAAAAGAAAAGGACAAGCTCCATATCCTGCTGCGCCACAGCTGCATGAAATTCCTGTACAGCCTGGCGCGGGTCTGTAGAACACGACTGCCCCTGGCGAATACTGCTTATACTCATATCAACAACCTCAATTCAAAATCTTCTACAAGAGCGTATTAATTTATATTCCTGTAATTTTGTACATGCCTCAGAAATGTCATCCTTATTACACAGTATAGCACTGCAAACAAAGTATTTGCAGAGGTATGTACAACAAGTTCTACGGGTTTGTATATGAACCTTTCAACCAGATGAGATGGTTAAGAGAAGATACAACAGGGGTATTCACATCTCGCTTTGAGAATTGAGTTGCCCGCATGCGGCTAAGACGTCATCGCCCTTGGCAGTTCGTATCAACGTCGGGATTTTAAAAGTATCCAAAATTTTTTTAAACTTTTCGACCACTTCTCTACTCGGAGACATATACTGTGAACCCGGAAATGCATTAAAAGGAATTAAGTTAATATATGCACTTTTACCAACCAGTATTTCTCCCAGCTTTTCAGCATCAGCGGCAGAATCATTAAAATCCTGTATCAGAAGATATTCATACGTCACAAACTGTTTTTTGCTCAAAGGTATCGTATCAATACAGGCCAGCACTTCTTTAAGTGCATACTTTCTGTTAAGGGGAATAAGTGTATTTCTCTTTTCGTCAAAAGGAGAATGCAGAGATAAAGCCAGGTTCACCCCGGGAATTTCCCGACGCCATCGTTGCAGGCCAGGGACATAGCCGGCCGTTGAAATAGTGATTTTTTGTGCGGCTACTGAAGCCCCATGTTTTGACAGGAAAATTTCACACGCGTTTTTAACAGCATCAAAATTGTGTAAAGGTTCGCCCTGACCCATAAAAACAATATTCAAAATCCTCTCTTCTCCTGGCCTGTTTTTTGACAGCCAACGCCAGGCCTGGAGAAACTGGCCAACAATTTCACCTGTGGTTAAGTTTCTCTTTAACCCCTGTGTTCCAGTGAAACAGAAAGAACAATTCATCGCACAACCAACCTGTGATGAAAGGCAAATGGAATATTTATTATGAAAAGGAATAAGGACTGTTTCGACTGTATGACTGTCTTTCAGCTGAAAAAGAAATTTTACAGTCCGATCTTCAGACTCATGAACCGTATCTATTTCAGGCAGAGAAAAGTCGAAAGTATTCTGAAAAAAAGCCAGTGAATTTTTCGCGATTTTCTCAGTGCATTGGTTCTTTTCTTTTTTCTTATAATGCCAGTTATAGAGGATTGCCGCCGCTGAGAGATTTAAACCATTCTGAGCCAGAACCATCTCTAAATCAGAATAACGTAAATCATAGAAGGATCGTTTCAAAAAATGCCTCTTATTAATGCTGATAGTTTACGGACACATACAGCATAAACACTTTAGTAGTTGGGAAAGATAAGGTAGCAGGAGTGGAGGTAAAAGACCTCCTCTACCAGCCACGCAACGTAAACAAAGATACCAGATATCCGCACTTCGTACAGCAAGGATGTCGGCCAAAAGAGTCAGATGGGTCATGTAGCAAGGTGAGTAGCAGGCTGTGATATTGCGACGGGCAACCTCCCCTCTTCCCCGTCAATTCCCCCCCCGGTTATCCGGCACTACATATTTATCGTCCTCCTGCTTCTACCTTAACCCTCTGTTAACCATCCTTCTGTTACAGTTTCTTATCATAGGTCATACGCCCGGCTCCTGGCTGCAATTTCTCTCCACGGCAATTCACGTGACAGAGAATTCAACGGGCAACATACAATCTCACATTCATGGATAATCGGAGTACGCATCACATGAGTTTAACAGGAAAAATACACATTGTACTGCTTTGTATCGTGACTCTTCTCAGCTCCTGCAGCATGGGCACACATACAGACTACGCAGACCTTACATTACAAGATCGTCGGCAACTCACCACATGGCCGGAGCAGGAAGGTGCACAACAAACAGCAAGTCTCAGTGAGCTGATCAATTCAGCTGAACTGGATGCCCTGACCCAGGAGGCCCTCGCGGCCAACCCCGGCCTCCAGCAGACTCTCATCACCCTGAAGATTCTTCATACTGAGCATCGACAAACAGTAGCTGCCACCTATCCGGAAGGTGAAATCAGCCTCCAGGGAGAAACGGATCAGGACGATGGAGAAAGTTATTCAGGTGCCTTTTCTGTAAGCTGGGAGGTGGATCTCTGGAAAAAACTCGCCGATCTGAACAATGCAGCTGCCATCGATGTGGCCGAACAGGAAGCGTTACTGCAGGCAGCCCGTGATACCCTGGCTGCAGAAGTCATGAAGGAGTGGCTCGGCGTAATTGCTGATCAACATGCTCTGGATATCGAACAACGCCGGTTGGTAAATCTTGAACAGAATGAAACGTTTATTCTCGCACGATATCGAAGCGGTATCGGCACGCTGGAAGATCTGGACAACGCCCGCAGTTCAACGGCCTCTTCCCGGGCTACCCTCGAAGAATACTCTGAAAGTCTGGCCCAGAGACAACGAAGCCTGAAAACCATGCTTGGTCGCACGGGCACGGACACTCTCACCATAAACGACACCTACCCGACTGTTATTACACCACTCGCCGATCTCCCTGAACAGACTCTGCAACGCCGACCGGATCTCCAGGCCGCCTATCTCGCCATCATGGCAGCAGATACGAGGACTTCAGCAGCCTATAAAGATCTGCTCCCAACTATCAGTCTTGAGGCCGCTCTTGAAGATGTCGGGAGCTCCGCTCAATCATTATTGCTTGCGGACCCTGTCTGGTCTCTTCTTGGGCAGCTGAGTGCACCAGTTTTTCAAGGTGGAAAGCTCAAAGCTGCAGCAGAAGAAGCTGAATTGCAAACAGCCTGGAACTATCAGGCCTATCGCGAAACCTTACTCACAGCCATAAATGAAGTGGAAGACGGACTCGGGCAGGAGAAGTCACTCAGCCGACAACTGACACATATAGAGTCAGCACTGACAAGTTCCCGAAATTCCCTGATCAGATACCAGCAAAGTTATAAAGCCGGGCTTGTTGACATACTTGATCTACTGAGTATTCAGCAACAGACCTTCGATCTCGAATTACAACTCGACAATCTCATACATGAACGCCTGACCAACCGAATAAACCTCGGACTGGCACTCGGCCTTGGAGTAGCTCAATGAATCGACAATTACTACGATGGATCACCCTGTTTACGGCCATAACCATCCTGATTACTGTTATATTTTTTACCCGGCGCCTCATAGCAGACCAGGCAGACCGCCCCGCTGCGCTGCCAGCCATTCACAGTAAACGTCCTGAGGTCAGGGTCGTAACCGTTACCGGAGCCGAGTATAACGCAAAAATAAGCGCTTATGGTGAGACACAGACACATTTTTCTTTGACACTCACGGCCCAGACCAGTGGGCAGGTTGTCTGGCAATCCGAAATGCTTGAACCCGGATGTAAAGTGAAGAAAGGTGAAGTTCTTATCCATCTGGAAGAAAGCGACTATACCTCTGCTGTCGCCGATGCAAAAAGTACACTTGCCAGCGCCCGCCTCACTCTTCTTGAAGAACAACGTGAAGCGAGTCAGGCACAAGCTGAATGGCAGGCTTCAGGATTTACGGGTGAACCTGATTCTGAACTGGTATTGCACCAGCCGCAGCTCGCTGCCGCTCAGGCTGCAGTCACCAAGGCAGAGGCCGCGCTTGCCAGCGCTGCCAAGAATCTCAGCCGCACTCAAATCACTGCACCTTTTGATGCCATTATCGTCAAGCGACTGACCGCACCGGGTAGCTATCTGCAGGCAGGAACCGAGGTCGCAACGTTATATAGTACAGATATGATTGAATTGAGTGTACCGCTCTCCACCCGCGACTGGTTAAATCTTCCCGATCCGGCAACTCTCAGCGCTGGAAACTGGCCTGTTCAGCTTACCGGTGTAGAGAACGGTCATACCTGGACAGGGCGGGTACTTCGTGCAGAACAGCACATCGACAGCACTACCCGGCAACGCTCCCTGCGTATAGCTGTAGATTCACCACTGGAGCAGGTCCCACAACTTCTGCCCGGCACCTTTGTGGAAGCCCGCATAACCGGCAGCAATGTATCTGATATCTGGGAATTACCGAGCTCCGCTCTCAGCCAGCGGGGGGAGGTCTGGTATGTGACTGAAGGCAATACGCTGGCCAGATTCACAACTACGCCTGTTTTCAGCAACGGCAACGCCATCTATGTCAAATTCCCTGCAGAATTAAACACAACCCCAACCAGAGTTGTGGTTCATCCGCTCAGCAGCTACCTGCCAGGTATGCTCATTCAACCGGTTCCGGAGAATACAAATGCATAGCACTACACGAGGCATCATCCCCTGGTTTGTTGCCAATCCTGTCGCAGCTAATTTACTGCTGGTACTGGTTGTAGTGCTGGGCATCATCCAGATGAGTTCCCTGCGCAAAGAGGCTTTTCCCAGCATGGAGCCGCATTCTCTCTCTGTATCTGTCTCCTACAGCAGTGGCTCCGCACAACAGGCCGAAGAAGGCCTGGCAATCAAGATTGAAGACCAGCTTGAGGACGTAACCGGAATTGATTCCATCACCAGCAAATCGACCAGCAGCGGGGTCTCTGTTTCTATCGAAATGCAGGATGACTACGACCTCGATCAATTATTAAGAGATGTCACCTCAAAAATTGATGCTATTTCCACATTTCCGGCAGATGCCAAAAATCCAGTCATTGAAAAAGCAGAGCGCGAAGAGCATTCACTCTGGCTGCAACTCTATGGTAATGCCGACCGCTCGACTCTCCAGCATCTCGCTGATGAGCTGAAATCTGATCTGCTGGCAAGCGATGCCATTAGTCGGGTGTCCATCTCCGGACGTAAGGATCCGATGATGGTTGTGGAAATTGAAGAGGCACGACTAAGGGCCTATGGCCTTTCTCTGTCAGATGTTGAAGAGGCGATCAACCAGAACTCTTCCAGCACTGCTACTGCGGTAATGCATAACGAACAGCTCAACCTGCAGCTTAAATCTTCAGAACAGGCGTATCAGAAGGAAGACTTTGCAGCCATTCCACTCCTCACCACCAGTGATGGACATCGATTGCTGCTCGGTGAAGTGGCTACCATCAGCGACACCTTTGATGACGAGACAGCGGTGTTGTCACGCTATAATGGTGAAAATACCATTTCCCTGCAGGTCATCACCACTGGCCTGGACGATATTTCCGATTCCGCCATCGCCGCACGCAACGTTGCTGAACAATGGCAGAACAGTTCAAAGCTTGTTCAGGGGGTGGAGCTTGCCACCTGGTACGACCGCTCAACATCCATTAATGACCGCCTGCAACTACTTGTTAAAAATGCCTTAACCGGAATATTTCTGGTATTTATGCTGCTGGCTCTGTTTTTAAACCTTACAGTCGCCTTCTGGGTTGCCATGGGGCTGCCGTTTATCTTCTTTGGCACCCTGTATATCATGGGTACCAGTTTAATAGGCCTGACGTTAAATGAATTCACGACATTCGGCTTTATTATGGCCCTTGGTATCGTAGTTGACGATGCTGTAGTCGTCGGCGAAAGTGTCTTTACCCTGCGCGCAGCCAATGGTGACAACAGAGAAAATACCATAAAAGGAACGCTGCGAGTTGCACTTCCCACGATATTCGGGGTATTTACAACTGTTGCAGCATTTTATGCTCTATCACAGATCGATGGCCGCCTTGGCCAGCTCTATTCGCAGTTCGCAACAGTGGTCGCTATCTGTCTTATTCTCTCTGTCATTGAGTCAAAGCTTATATTGCCGGCTCATCTGGCACATTTGAATACCAGACCCCACATCTCCACAAATCCTCTGCTCCGCCTCTGGAGTACCATTCAGAAAGGTGCAGACTGGCTACTGAGCCAGTTCAGTGATCGGTGCTACAAGCCTGTCATCGCCTATGCGCTTCATCATCGTTACGCTGTTACAATTCTGTTTATCGCACTCTTTGGTCTGGTTGTATCGATGCCGTTTACCGGCTTGTTACGGGTAAGCTTTTTCCCTGATATTCCCGGCGACACCGTGGTCGCCTCTCTGACGATGCAGAATGACACCAGTTTTGGTCAAACACATAATGCCCTCAACCTTCTCGAGCAACGTGCCTACCAGACTGACCGGGAATTACGCGGCGATTCACCAACAACGTTTATCTCAAGTCTGCAGTTGCTCTCAGAGGATGATCAGTCCGGTACGATCACTCTCGAACTGGCCGATAATGCGCCATATGACATCAGAACATTTACCCGCCGCTGGCAGCAACTTGCAGGTATGCCTGAAGGCTCGCGGACCCTCAGTATTCAGAATACGCGCCGAATGGTCGATGCCCTGCGCATTGAACTGCGGGCAACAGACGATACCATTCTGACTACAGCCGGTGAGGCATTGAAAGAGCAGCTACAGGCCATCCCATCAATCAGTGGCATCGAAGACAATCTGCAACCGGGTCAGCCACAACTGCAGTTGCAATTGACCGAACAGGGGCGCGCACTCGGTATGACGACGGAAATGCTTGCAGAGCAGATCTTTCAGGGATTCAGTGGTCAGGTTGTACAGCGCTATCAACGTAATAGTGACGAAATAGAGGTGAAGGTACGCTATCCGGAAGCAGAACGACAGAATGGTGCCGACCTGCTCAAATCTTCGGTGCGTACAAGTGACGGCACGGTATTGCCCCTCACCACTGTAGCCACAGTTTCCTACGGCTACAGCCGGGATTCCATCACCCGTATTGACGGTAAGCGTGCTGTCTATATTTCTGCAGACGTTGACAAGGATGCGGTCTCTGCAACCGAGTTAGTGCATACCCTGAAAACTACTCTTACCCCGGCTCTTCTAGCTAATCACCCCGGACTCTCCATCTATTTTGCAGGTGAAGCTGAACAACAGGCAGAGACACAAAGCTCAATGATCCATGTTTTTATCCTGGCTCTACTGATGATTTATATGCTGTTGGCTATTCCTCTTAAATCCTATATTCAACCCCTGCTGATCATGACCGCTATACCTTTTGGTATAGTCGGTGCCATTCTTGGCCACTGGCTTAATGACCTCTCTTTGGGTATACTCTCACTCAATGGCATAATTGCCCTGAGTGGAGTTGTGGTAAATGACAGCCTGTTGCTGGTATCCCGGTTCAATACCCTACGAAATGAAGGTCTTGAATTACATGAAGCGGTCACAGAAGCCTGCCGCAGTCGGCTCCGGGCAGTATTACTCACTTCGTTTACAACCTTTGCCGGACTTATGCCGCTGCTCGGCGAAACCTCAACACAGGCACAATTTCTCATTCCGGCGGCGGTATCGCTTGCTTACGGCATCATGTTCGCGACTGTAATCACCCTTATCCTGATACCTTCACTGGTTATGATTCAACATGATTGCAAAAAGCTCCTGACTTTAATGTACCAGATGTATTTTCCTGCCAAAGAGCAGCAACAGATATGTTAAACGTTCTCCTTGTTGAAGATGATCTTGACCTTGCGGATACGGTAATTCAGTACCTGGAACTGGAAGGTATTCGCTGTGACCATGGCGCTAACGGTATGGCCGGCCTTCAGCTTGCAAAAGAAGGCGGGTATCAGGTGTTGTTGCTGGATCTCAACCTGCCACGACTCGATGGCCTGAGCCTTTGCGAGCAACTGCGAGCATCAGGTGATGACACCCCTATATTGATGCTTACAGCACGGGACGGTCTTAATGACAAACTGGCTGGCTTTGAGGCTGGGACCGATGATTATCTGGTAAAGCCTTTCGCCCTGCAGGAACTGGTTGTCAGACTTGAAGCTCTTGCACGTCGCCGCAGCGGCCAGGTACGGAAACTATCCTGCGCTGATCTTGAGATGAACCTCAGTGACAAAACCGTTACCAGAAATGGTGTTACCTTAAAGTTGTCCCCCATCGGCTGGAAGCTTTTAGAGTCCCTGCTCCGGGCATCACCCGAAGTCATGTCAAGACAGGAACTGGAAGAAGCGGTCTGGGGTGATGATATTCCCGACAGCAACAGTCTTAAAGTACATATTTTCAATCTGCGAAAAGTGATTGATGCACCATTTCCTCGAAACTTGCTCCATACTATACCCGGACACGGTTTTGCCATACATGAGGACAAATAGCCATGAAACACCAGATCAGTCTGAAACTGTTTGTTACTCTGGCTTTTTTATCGCTTGCAGTGGTGCTGGTCTTCGGCTACTCCCTACTCAGTGCCCATTATTATCATATGGGGATGAACAGTATCACGGCCAGTAACATGGAGGAAACTGCCCGCAGCTATCTGGAACTGGTTCCGGCTGCACGTCAGAAACAGCTAAACAGCTTCAGAAAATACACAATTGCAAAAAATTGGGAACAGATGCCGGAGGAGGTGAGAAACGCTTTTGGCACTGCTCCGGTTGAACCCGGCTTTGCGATAAAAAGGGAGGATTCCAGCTGGCTCACGCCTCCTAATACCATGTATTTTCTCTATATGTACCGCGAAAACAACCAAACGGTGTTTGTCAGTCGTCAGGGGAGAAGAGAGACAACTCCTCATCTCATTGGTCGTAACGCAAAAGAAAGCCAGCAAATGTTGCTGGCCATAAGTATTTCAATAGCCGCAGTACTCGCGATAATAATTCTGCTCCTGCTGCGACGTATTTCAAAACCTGTTACTGCGCTCGGCCAATGGGCCAGGTCGCTGGACTCAGAAAAGCTGAGCCAGTCACCACCCGACTTTTCCTATCCTGAACTGAACGAACTGGCAGGTCTGATCCGTACCAGTCTCTCTTCGGTGCAGGAAAGTCTCGAGCGCGAACACAGTTTTCTGCGCCATGCAAGCCATGAACTGCGCACACCTATTGCCATTGTCCGTAACAATGTCGAGCTTCTCCAGAAACTGGAGACTAAACCTGAGCAAACAGCTCAGCGGCGACAGGTCATTGACCGCATTGACCGCGCAGGCCATACCATGCAACACCTGACCGAAACCCTTTTGTGGCTGAGCAGAAATGATGTGGATGCACTGCCATCCAAAAAGATTGAACTGGACAATCTGCTGCAGGAACTGGTGAATGAGATGAAATACCTGCTGAACAGAAAGAATATTGAACTGGTACTGAAAACGAATCCATACACGATTTCCCTACCGGAAATACCAGCACGGATTGTACTCGGTAACCTTATCCGTAATGCCTTTCAACATAGTTGGAAAGGCTGTATTACCATTTACCAGCGAGATGACCGGGTTCTTATCTCTAACCCTCAATCGCCAGATGGCAGCGATACGAGTGACTTGGGGTTCGGCCTTGGTCTGCAGCTCACCGCACAGCTGAGTGCAAAACTCGGTTGGATGTATACAGATGAATCCGAAACACACTATCGTATCGCCACAATTACCCTCAACAGCTAATAATTGTGAGGCGTAAGGAGTGAAGGGTGAAGGGTCAGATGTAAAATAGATATGCTATCCTTACAAAACCTGGACCATATATTCAGTCAATATGTCAGCAGTTGTTGAAAGGATTACACTGACGGGAAGATAACTCCAATTGCATGTTATGCCGATCTGA
>JBFHGS010000022.1:0-32495 GCA_041582995.1 Desulfopila sp.
CCGGGGAAAAATAATCTTCTTGTGGTGGCAGAAGCGGCCAGTTTTGATTTTCTTCTTCATAAGCAGAAATTTCAGCCAGCGCTTTGGCGTGGTTTTCGTGAGTGACAGTGATTGTCCAAAATACAGCGTCTGTTTGTGTTATTGTATGACTGATCCCTGCTGCTGAGAGTATAAGCGAGTTAAGATGCAGTTGGTAAGAATCTGCGGTGGTGAGAATTGGTTCACTGTCTTTTCGCTGTACATCGAGCATGCAATATATATTGCACCTTTGTAGTTGAGGGTTGCTGGTATGCGTACGCTATTATAGTTGCTATCAGTAATGTCTCTTGAACTATAAGGATGCAGTCTGTATTTGGCAATTTATCCAAATACAACAAAAAAGGCCGGACGGATTAACCGTCTGGCCTTTGGTGAAAAATATCAAACGTGGATTATATGAGCTGTGAAACAGATACCACGCTACCAAACTTTTCTTTTAAAGCGAGTAATTCTTCTTTTTGTATCCGGTAGACATCATAAAGACGGACAGGGATATTTTCTTCCTTGCTGTACTCTTTGGTCTGCAACTCGATACGGTTGAGGATATTATCCAGGTAGAGAGAAAATTGCATTTCGTAGAGGTCCTGTGGATATTCCTTGCCTATAGATAAGAAGAGTTTTTGCAGATCTTCATACTTGGGAATATTTCCAATTGGAGTTTGTATTGCCTCAACATCACCATGAGCATAGAGTTCAAGCCAGCCTAGCCACACTCGTACATCCTTTTTCTCACCGAGAAGTCCGTTACCGCATCCGCCACGATTTGCGTGCGTAAGAAAGTAATTCAGACCAGCCATTATCGGACGGCTGGCATCAGTAAATTCCTGTGAATTGAAAAAGGTAAACTGGGCAGCCATATAGTCAGCTAGTGCACCGGGGATGAATGGTGCGTTAGCCCATGGTTGTCTGCGAACACCGCTTGCTCCCACTTCGGTGGCAGTTGCCTGGGAAACAATGGATGCTCCAATGACGACACCTTCATCCATTGTTCGTGCCACCCATACAGGCGGCATTGTGTCAGCATCACGACCGGAATAGGTGATGACCTTTACAGGGGCACCGGCAGGATCCTCGGAGACAATGGTGGCGTGGTTGGCAATAGCAGAGGCGAGCAGAGTGCAACGTGAATTTTTGTGAGACATCGGGACGAGTTTGCCCTCGGCATCAGTTTTACCAACAAACCACTCTCCCTGGAAGTTGGTTCCTTTGTCAGGCGTAAATTCTCCGTTGCCAACCCAGTGTGGAACGCCTTCCTCGGTGACAAGTACGTTTGACCAGATAACTTCGGTTCCGTCGCCACGTAGACAATCCATCAAATACGGGTCGCCTTCACGATTGACATCCTCAACAATACCGAAGATGCCTTTTTCAGGGTTGATTGCGCGTAAGGATCCGTCTTCGGCAATCCACATCTGAGCAAGATCGTCACCGACGAAGTCAGTTCCTACCATGGCTGTTGTTGTTTTGCCGCAACCAGATGGTGCCGCTCCGGCAAAGAACGTTTTTCTGCCGCCGGGACCAGTCATTCCTGTAATAAACATGTGTTCAGAAATGTGCTTCCCAAGCTTATAATATGTAGCGTAATCGACGGAGAACCTATGGTTTCCTTTTTTGAGAAGAAGGGTATTCCCGGCATAGGTGCAGAATGTGGAGAAGGTAGTCTGCCAACTTCGGTCCATGAGGATCCGAGCATTCGGCACATCTGCAGAAGTGTTGCTGCCTTCGGCATGTACATTTGTGTAAAAAAGGCTGGCACGTGATATTTCTGCATCAAAATCACTGAAACAATTTCTGTAAAGTAGCTCAGCTGAATGGAGTACATAGGCAGAAGAGGAGATTTCGATAGCAGGAATGGCTGCTTCAGCCCCCACCGGGCCTCTGCTGTAAAACCCGACCATCATCACCTTGTCAGCCATAATTCCGGGCATATATTCTTTCACATAGAGCATAGCCTCATCGCGTAGCAGTGATTTGGCCAGAGAACTCATTTTTTCGCCTTCATTAATGATATAGAAGGTTTGGTTTACAAGGCGTGCCTGATCCTCAGGCAGGTCGAAATGTATAGTGTGGCCTTCTTTGGCGAGTTTCCTTTCTTCTCCTTTTTGGAGTGAATAATCACGAATCCATTGTTGGTCCTCAGGGCTGCCGGTATTTATGAATACTGAGGCAGGATCACACATTGAAATAGCATTTGCGACCTTGATGAGGGCTTCCTCGTTGACAATCTTTGCGAGCTTCTCCTGATTTGCTGCATCCAGTTTTTGTGAGAAAACATCTCTTGCAGCAGCAATGGTACTGATGCCTCCAGCAACCGCAAGGATATCAGCACCTTTCTTGAGCTCAAGCATTCTTGACTCCTATAATTTAAATAAGTGATATTTGCTCCATCAACTGAATGATTTTCAGCTGATGATATTGATGAGAGCACTCATAATAGGTTTTTTTTGTAGTACCGTCAAGTTCTAGGTTAGCTCCGGAAAACAGGCAAATTGCCACGTAAGGTGCTTAACTTTCAGATGTATATTGAAAATCAATATAATGAAAGGAGTATTGGATATATGCCATCTATTAACAGATATTGAATTAAACTATAAAAAATGTTGATACTAGCGTTGCTGGAGTTGTTAGGCGTTTCACTTTTTGAAAGAAAAGTTGCGGATAGTGGTTGAAAGTGAAAGGCGAAATTATTTGAATAAAATCGAAAAGAAAAGGTGGAGTGGTCAGCTGAAAACAAAATATATTTTTAGCTGGGAATAAAGAAAAGCGTTCAGGATCTGCAATCTTCAATCATTCTTTTTCACATCTGCCGAATGTGTTTAGTAATCATCAATATATAATGTACCAGAAACCGCCAAGACTGGAAAGAGGCATTCTTGAATGTCAGAGACCTTTGGTTGTGTCGAGCAATGTGACAAGATGCAACACTATGAAATGTAACAATAAAGCTGAAGATTGTGTGAGGTTGTACAGACTAACATGATTGCATGAAAAGGATTTTCATGCTATACGGCGTCCAGTTTGGTTTCAGGGTTCATTCCTTTTGGTAGGAGTGTTCGGTAGCAAGTGCGAAATACCTTGAGGTGATGTGCAGTATTACTGCCATTATACCGAAAGGCTGAAGATGCTGTTTGATGAGCATTAACAATTGTAGTCGAGGAGTCTCTGATATGCGAATTTACAATGAAAAAAGGGCTACAATCAAAAAGATTGCAGCCCTTATTCAATTTGGTGCCGAAGAGAAGACTCGAACTTCCACGGGGAAACCCCCACTAGACCCTGAACCTAGCGCGTCTACCAATTCCGCCACTTCGGCAGCGACAACGGTGGCTAATATGCTTGTTTCGAGAGTATTTGTCAATAATTTCTTTTTCACGGAAGTGAAATAAATCTTCATTAGTATCCAAGTAAATGAAAATATACAGAAAAATAGAAGATATCCCTGAGGGGTATTGCAGTTCATGTGTGACTATCGGCAACTTTGATGGTGTTCATCTTGGTCACCAGCAGCTTTTTGCTGAAGTGGCCTCGCGGGCGAAATTGAATAATGGAACAGGTGTGGCGGTCACGTTTGAACCGCACCCGTTGCAAGTTCTTCGACCCGGAGGAATAAAGTTGATCTCAAATTGCGAGCAGAAGATAGAGCTAGTGGATATGGCCGGCATAGATGTACTGGTTATTATACCTTTTACCAGAGAATTTGCGGGAACAACGGCAGAATATTTTGTTGATGAGATCCTGCTTCGTAAGATTGGCATGAAGGAGTTAGTCGTAGGTTACGACTATGCCTTTGGTAAAGGGCGAGAAGGGAATATACCTTTTCTGCAGGCACAGGGCCAAGTTAAAGGTTTTTCTGTAACCGTGGTTGATGCACATTATACAGAAGGGGTTTTGGTAAGTTCAACACGTATACGTCATTTGCTAGCTGATGGCGATATGGTTGAAGCCAGGAGGCTGCTTGGCAGAAGTTATCAGATTCGTGGTGAGGTTCAGTTTGGCAAGCAGCGGGGAGCGAAAGAAATCGGTTTTCCTACAGCGAATCTTAAATTCGCTGAGGAAGACCTGGTGCCAAAGCATGGAGTATATGTTTCTCAGGTTATTTGTGATGGGAAATGTTATGGTGGCATAATCAATATCGGTTTAAACCCCACGTTTGGGGAGCAGACACTAGTGGCAGAAACGCACATATTCGATTTTAATCAAAATATTTATGGTAAACCAATAAAGGTCAATTTACTCGAATTTATACGAAGTGAAAAAAAATTTAATGGCGTGAAAGAACTCGCAGCTCAGATTAGTGAAGATGTTCTCACTGCTAAAAAAATATTGTCGCAGCAGAGTAAAGAATTGACGATATCATGTGAAGATAAATTCAATCATTAACACACCTGCCCAAAAGACTAAAGCTGTCTTTTTCTACTTGCATGTCGACGTAAGGTGTCTATAGTGTACACCGCTTTGTATACTGCAAATGACTAGTTGTCTGACTAGCATAGCGAATAAAGGGCTGTGATTGAGAGAAAATGCACACCATCGCAAAGCTGTTTAGGCAGTGCAGTGGTGATCTATTATTTTTTTGTATAGGGGTAAGTTATGTCCGAACAGATTTTTGAAGACCTTGATAAAGTTATCCAGGAACTTGAGAAGAAAGTAAGTGAGCATCCGGATTCAGTGATGGCACATCATCACCTCGGGCTTGTGTACATGAAAGCAGGAAGAATAGACGATGCTATTGCCTCCTTGAGCAAGGCTATTGCAATTGATCCGCTGAGTGGCGACAGCATGATAAACCTCGGAGCCATCTATTTCGGACAAGGAAATCTGGAAAAAGCCCTTGAGTTGAATTCTCGGGCAGTACAAGTTCAACCGGAATCCGCACAGGCTTATGCAAATCTCGGGCTTATCTGGCAGCAGAGTAATGAACTCGAGAAAGCTATTGAAAATTATGAAAAGGCTTTGAAATTTAATCCCAAGCTCGTTACAGCCTGGCTTAATCTTACTTCTGTTTTGACGATGAAGGGCGAAGATGACCGTGCTGTAATGGCGGCACGAAAAGGTTTAGAAATAGAACCCGATTCACCGCTAGGTCATAATAACATGGCAGTAGCTCTCTATTTTAAACAGGATTTTACCGCAGCGTATAAGCACATGCAGAAGGCTAAAGAACTCGGTTATTCGGTGGATCCGAATTTTAGTGCAAGGCTTCAGGAGCATATGGCCTGAGTTACACCTCTGAGATCCACTTTAATTGCGAGTTCATATGAGTAAGTCGAAGATAAAGAATCCGCCGTGGTGTCCATTTTGTGGTCACAAGGTTGGCCGTCCGGTCGAATCTGCACAGAGAAGGCTCAATGAGTTTCCGGTGGGAGAATGCCAGTGCGGAGCTATATATGCCAGTGATGTGACAGGGCATAATATCGGGGCCGCGATGGTTGAAGCGCTGGTGTATGCCTGTAAGGATAACTGGGATTTTGCCTGGGAGTTATTGCCTGAGGATGATTACCTCACTGGTCGTATAGAAAATTACGATGAACAGTTGCATGAGGTCAAAGACAAGGGCAACGTTGATGGTAGGCCGGTGCGGGGAGTGCTGTATTTTGTCCGCTTGCATACAGAGATAAAGGATATTGCCAGTAGGATTCAGGCGCGGAAAGATAATGAAGTGCAGCAGACTGCCGTTCAGGAGTTGCTGGCACAGCAGCGTCCTGACATAGAGCCTGCTCCCGCTAAAAACAGAAAGAAACTGCGTGCCAATAAGCAAAATGTTAAGGAGATGGTTGAGCAGTCTGATGCTGATGGATTGGTCGCTCTCTGTTTTGACGATAAAAAAACACTGCGTCTTATGCAGCGCCTGCTCTATGATCCAATTGACGAACAGCGCTGGCATGTGGCGTGGATGATAGGTCAGGTTGCTGCGCGAGTTTCAACCCGTGAGCCCGGGCAGATTTCAGAGCTTTTGCACAGGTTGTTTGAAGCATGTACAGATTCTGCAGCTACCCACTGGGGAATGGTGGAAACGCTTGGTTCGATTATTGCCGGACGTCCTGACATCTTCGGTGCATTTACCCGGCATCTGCTGAATTTTATAGGGCAGGATACAACGAGAGTGCAGGTGATCTGGGCTTTGTCCGAGATTGCCGAGACCAGACCTGATCTTATTCGGGATACACCATTTTTTAATCTTTTTCATTTTCTGCAGCATCCGGATCCCGCAGTTCGTGGCCATATTGCGAGATTGCTTGGTCGCATTAAGGCATCCGAAGCGTCTTTGCAGATCATGTCTCTGAGTAGTGATGATGAAGAGCTGCTGATCTGGGATAAGGGCAGAATGATATCTACAACGGTTGCCCGGGAAGCTGCAGCAGCGCTGGCTGCAATTCAGGGAGGCACAAGGAGAAATAATGAGTAATACCATTCAGACACTGAATACTATTGTGCCGATTGAGAAGGCACCTACTGCAGCACCGGCAACGGAAAAAAAGAATATAGATCCTGTGCAGGCCGACTACGAGCAGGGTAAACGCTTTCTTGAAAGCGGAAATCTTTCTCAGGGTGCTATCACTTTACATAATGCCCTTCTCGGCTATGAAGAAAAAGGTGATAAGGCTGGTATTGCAAACGCCTGTAATCAGTTAGGTCATGCATGTTTTGCAAAAGGTGATTTTGTAGGAGCCGAAAACCATTACCAGCGCGCCTGGGAACTCTGCAAGGAGTTTGATGATCCAATGAGTATGAAAGCACTTGCTCAGAGGTTCATAGAGGTGTATCGAAGCACCAAAGAGTATGACAAGGCTGTTGACTTTTGTCTTGACCTTTTAGATGAGGCTTCGAAGAATAATGATCCGCGTGCAACTGTCGGGGTGCTTGAGAATATGGCTGCTATATATATTGAGGCAGGCGATACCTTGAAAGCTGCGGATGCCTACCGTACAGTGGCGTCAATTCATCGGAATTTTAAACATAAATCCATCGCCGAGTCCTTTGAGCAGAAAGCGAAGGATCTGGAAACAGGCGCATAGTCTGTAGTTGAGCCCGAAATATGTTTACAGGAATAATTCAAGGAACCGGAAAGTTACTGGCGAAACGCAGCGTAGGCGGTGGCTTTCGTTTTGATCTTGAGGCTGGTTTTGATCTCGATGAGCCGATTGAAGGTGAGTCAATTGCCTGTTGCGGAGTGTGTTTGACCGCCTACAATATGAATGGGAGACGATTTAGTGTCGATGTTTCACCTGAAACATTGGCTAAAACCCGATTAGGCAAGGTCACTGTTGGCAATATGGTAAATATGGAGAGGGCTCTTAAATTATCCGACAGACTTGGCGGACATCTCGTGTCAGGTCATGTTGACTGTATGGCAAACGTTAAGAGCCGTGAGGCAGTAGGTGATTACACAATCTTCACGTTTTCTTTACCGGAAGCGTATTCCAGATACATTATAGAAAAGGGCTCTGTCACGATAGATGGTATAAGCCTTACGGTAAATAGTTGCGAACCAGGCCTCTTTTCTGTATCTATAATTCCGCATAGTCTCAAGATGACCACACTTGGTGCACTTAAAGCAGGTGATGAAGTCAATATTGAAGTGGATGTAATCGGCAAATATATCGAAAACCTGCTTCTGGCAGGAGGTAGGCTTCCGGCGGCGGGTAAGGCGCAGCAGGCTATCACGCAGGGGTTCCTGGCCGAACACGGGTTCCTGTAGAATGCACCCGTTCTGTGACGGGTAGCTCACTTTTAGAATTGTGAATGCTATGGCAGTAAGCTCTATTAAAGAAGTAATCGAAGATATAAAAGCAGGCAAAATGGTTATCCTGGTCGACGACGAAGATCGTGAAAACGAGGGTGATTTATGTATGGCTGCTGAGGCGTGTACCGCTGAACATATAAACTTTATGGCCAAGTATGGTCGCGGGCTTATCTGTCTGACAATGAGT
Source organism: Desulfopila sp. (assembly GCA_041582995.1). Lineage (GTDB taxonomy): Bacteria > Desulfobacterota > Desulfobulbia > Desulfobulbales > Desulfocapsaceae > Desulfopila. Next base: position 7,971 of record JBFHGS010000022.1, read on the forward strand.
CCCGATATTGTAGATCAGCTTGAGCTGCCGATGATGGTGACAAATAACAAATCACCTTATGGCACAGGTTTTACAATAAGTATTGAGGCACGAACCGGAGTGTCGACAGGTATCTCGGCCGCGGACCGTGCACGCACCATTGAGGCTGCTGTTGCCCCTGATGCTAAGCCGCGTGACCTTATTAGTCCGGGACACATTTTTCCGCTTCGTGCTAAGAAAGGTGGCGTCCTGGTCAGGACAGGGCAGACCGAGGGTTCTGTCGATCTTGCTCGGTTAGCCGGTATGCGGACAGCAGGTGTAATTTGCGAGATTATGAATGATGACGGAACAATGTCCCGCATGCCGGATCTTGCCAAATTCGCCAAAGAGCATGATCTGAAGATAGCGACTATTGCTGATCTTGTCGCTTATCGCCTCAAGCAGGATGTGCTTGTTCACAGGCAGGTTGAGGCACGCATACCGACTGAGCACGCCGGTGAATTCAGTTCAATTGTATACACCAACGATGTTGACGATCTTGAGCACCTGGCTCTTGTGAAAGGTGATATCTCAAAACTCGATAAAGTTCTTGTCCGGGTTCATTCAGAATGTTTGACAGGAGATGTGTTCGGTTCGTCACGGTGCGATTGTGGTTTACAGTTGAGCGCCGCAATGCAGATGATAGATCAGGAAGGTGCCGGTGTCATTCTGTATATGCGTCAGGAGGGTCGTGGCATTGGGCTTGTTAATAAGCTGAAAGCCTATAATCTGCAGGATAAGGGAATGGATACCGTTGAAGCTAACCTCGAACTCGGGTTTGATGCTGATTTGAGAGATTATGGTATTGGTGCGCAGATTCTGCGTGATCTTGGGATTACCAAGATGGCGTTGTTGACAAATAACCCTAAAAAAATCGTCGGTCTCGAAGCGTATGGCTTGGAAGTTGTAGCCAGATATCCGATTGAGATTGAAGCTGGAGATGAAAATAAGGGTTACCTGGTATGTAAGCGGGATCGAATGGGACACCTTATAGCGGTTGATGAATAAGTAAAACAACAACGATTGCCAATACATATTATTGAATATAAATGGCTGAGGAATAAAGATGGCAAATTATATTGAAGGAAATCTCAAGGCCGATGGCAAAAAGTTTGCTATTGTTGTCGCTCGCTTTAACTCGTTCGTTGCGGATAAACTTCTGGAAGGTGCTCTGGATGTTCTTGTACGTAGCGGTGCAAATGATTCTGATATAGACGTTGTGCGTGTACCTGGAGCTTTCGAAATTCCGCTCGCAGCGAAAACGCTGGCAGGGACTCAAAAGTATGATGCTATTATTGTTCTCGGTGCCGTTATTCGTGGTGCAACACCGCATTTTGATGTTGTCGTCAATGAAGTTTCTAAAGGTACCGCACAGGTGAGTCTTGAATTTGGACTACCTGTTCTTTTTGGCGTTCTGACGACGGAATCGATTGAGCAGGCAATTGAGCGGAGTGGTACCAAAGCGGGCAATAAGGGAGCGGAGGTGGCCGTTGCTGCAATTGAAATGGCGAACCTTATTGCAAATCTGCATTAACAGGATGTATACTATTCTGGTTGCTGATTGAGTAGCCGGATTTTCTCACTGATCAGGAGGTCTGGGAGCGGCGCCATAAGGTGTCAGCTGTCAACCTCCTGTTCTTGTATTTAACCAGGAAGTAGACGTTTATGGGAGTACGCCGTAGAGCCCGAGAGGCCGCACTGCAGTTTTTGTTTCAGGAAGATTTTAAACTGAAGGATGGTCACAGTGAAGAAAATCTTCTGGAGAGGTTTGATGCATTCTGCACCTTGTATCAGGTGAATCGAAAGGCACGACCATATGCTCAGGAATTGCTGGAGGGCATTATCAAGATCCGTGAAAAGATAGACACGCTTATTGGTAAAGCCGCCAGTAACTGGCGTTTGTCAAGGATTGCCGCAACAGATAGAAATGTTTTACGGCTAGCAGTATTTGAAATGCTGTCAGACAATGATATACCTGATCAGGTTGCAATAAATGAAGCAGTGGAAATTGCTAAACGCTATGGTGGAGATGAGTCTCCTGCCTTTATAAATGGGGTGCTTGATGCTGTAAAAACAGTTCTGCGTTCATAGTGCCGCTTCCGGCAATGTTCTGCCATCCTTGCAATTCCTTTGATTTCCGGGTACATCTTGCACGGTCGGGTATTACTTCTAATAAAAAAGCATTTTCAGGAGCGTTCTGCAATTATGACACAGAAAACAGAACAGACTCGGCCCGGGTTCAAGCAGGAATCCGCGGCCGTCCTCGGGATTTTTGTTTCTCTTTTTCTTTTCTTTAGTCTTCTTTCTATTACTCTTGGGGCTGAAAGTAACTGGTGTGGTGAAATTGGTCAGCTTGTAGCGCAAGTCCTTTTCGGCTTCGTCGGATTGGGTGGTTATCTGCTTACTTGTCTGTTGCTGATTATGTCATTTCTTTTCTTTAGTCCCAAAATGTCTTTCGAGCGATTACCGCAGGTTACACTGGGGCTGACCGGTGCAGTTATCTCTTTTTGTGGTCTTTTGTCTGCCTTGGCAATGCAGCAACCGGATCTTGTAGATCTTGGTGGATTTCTCGGCAGGTCATTTTTTACAGTTATGATCTCGCTGGCTGGAAAAGGCGGAACCTTGCTGGTTCTTGGTCTAATTTTTCTCATTTCCCTAATGCTTTCAGTGCAGTTCTCACCTTACCAACTGATGGCGTTAATCAAGAGAGTGGTCACGGGAGGATTTCGTCTCCTCTTTAGCAAGCGGAAGAAGAAAACTGATGTACCTCTTTCTGGGGCAAAAGAGCAGGTCTTACGATCTGAGAAAGAACCGAAACCTGTAGTGGAAGTAACTTCCCTTCCTGCTACGGGTGTGCCTGTTGTGAAGGAACTGCCAAAAAAGATCACTGAAAGAGAATCTGATGAGGCTTTCGCGACAACCCAACTTGCACGGGGAGACTGGAAGCTTCCCCCACTGTCTCTTCTCAAACGGAATGAACAGGTTCAGGAGCAGGTGGATAAAGAAGTTTATTACAAAGTCTCTAAACAGCTTGAACAAAAGTTAAAAAACTTCGGTGTATCTGGGAAGGTCGTGGGCATATCTCCCGGTCCTGTGGTTACTACGTATGAATTTTCCCCCGCTCCTGGAGTCAAAATTAACAAAATTGTAGGCCTTGCTGACGATCTTGCCCTCGGCCTTAAGGCAAAATCCGTACGGGTTGTCGGATCCATTCCAGGAAAAGCAGCATTAGGTATCGAAATACCAAACGAACATCGCCAGATAGTATATATACGTGATTTGTTAAGCGCAGAAGAGTATAGAAAAACAAGCGCAAAACTTGCGGTTGCCCTGGGGCTTGATGTTATAGGTAATCTGGCTATGGGAAATCTGGCTAAGATGCCACATCTTTTAATAGCCGGCGCAACCGGTGCGGGTAAGAGTGTGGGTATTAACACCATAATTGCCTCTATACTCTACAACGCCACGCCGGATGAAGTTCGATTTCTGATGATTGATCCCAAGCGTATTGAGCTTTCTGGGTATGAGGGAATTCCACATCTTTTACATCCTGTAGTTGTAGATCCTAAATTGGCGTCTAGGGCGCTTAACTGGGCTGTACGTGAGATGGAAAGGCGTTACAGGTTGCTTGAGGAGGCCAAAGTCAAGAGCTTCGACTCCTTTAATGAAACTGCTGAACAAAAGCTTCCTTATATCGTTGTTATAGTTGATGAACTGGCAGATCTGATGATGGTTGCATCTAAAGACGTTGAGGCAGCTATAGCCCGTCTAGCTCAGATGGCACGTGCTGCAGGTATACATCTTATTCTTGCGACACAGAGACCTTCTGTTGATGTTCTTACAGGTCTCATTAAGGCAAACTTTCCGACGAGAATCTCGTTTAAGGTTTCATCAAAGATTGATTCTAGAACCATTCTTGATAGCAGCGGTGCTGAGCATCTTCTTGGTGCTGGTGACATGCTCTATCTTGCTCCGGGCAGTTCAAACCTGCAGCGTATACACGGTGCTTACATTTCCGAAAAGGAAACTGCAGAAATTGTGGAATTTTTAAAACAGCAGGGTGAATCTTGTTATGATAATAAGATCATGGAGGAAATTGAAAAAGAATCAGGTACTGCTGAAGATGGGAATGAAACGGATTACGATGACCGATATGATGAAGCTGTACAGTTCGTGACTGAGTCTGGTCAGGCATCTATATCATCTCTGCAAAGAAGGCTGAGAGTCGGGTATAACAGGGCTGCGAGGATGATCGAGACCATGGAAAAAGAGGGTCTTGTCGGTCCAGCGGATGGCTCTAAACCCCGCGAAGTTCTGGCAAGAAATAGCTACGAATGAAGGCACGGGGATAATTCTGAAATATCTTGACAATTAACCGGCAACAAATTATAAGAAAAAGTCTTAACAAAAATGAGGATTCATTCAGTGAATTCTTGTTGGTTTTACGTGACCTTATAACTATCAGTATCAATTGATTATCTGGTGATTTACGCAAGTTGAACGACGTAGTCGGGTAATTAGTTTTATGAGTATTTTGAAGTACAAGAGTATGGTTTAGCTGATCTTGAATGTTCATGATCACAACAGTGAAAACAAACTGAGGAGGTAGTTTAATGCCAAGTTATGTAGATCCTTCCAAATGTGATGGCTGCAAGGGTGGAGACAAAACCGCGTGCATGTACATCTGTCCGAATGACCTGATGGTGCTTGAGAAGGGCGAAATGAAAGCCTATAATCAAGAGCCGGATGCATGCTGGGAGTGTTACTCCTGCGTGAAGATTTGTCCGCAAGGTGCAATCTTTGTTCGTGGCTATGATGACTTCGTGCCTATGGGCGGTCAGGTACATCCAATGCGTAGTGCTGATTCCATCATGTGGACCGTTAAATTTCGTAACGGTGCTCTGAAGCGCTTCAAGTTCCCGATTCGTACTACTGCTGAGGGTGCTGCAAACGCTTATGCTGGTGAGAAGGGAGCAAATCTCGACGACGAATGTCTGCTTCTCGAGAGCAATCTTCCTACCCCTAAGTAATTAGGCGTCTGGAATCAGAAACTAGCAAACAAAATCTTTCGTATTTTTGTATATAAGGAGATTTCAATATGGCATTACCAAATAAACCCAAAGGTGAGTTAGTTGCCGTAGTGAACCCTGAGGTTGTGGAGCATGATGTTGATGTTCTCATCGTCGGTGGTGGTATGGCTGCATGTGGAACCGCTTTCGAAATTAAGAAGTGGGCTCCGGCTGATATGAAGATCATGCTCGTAGACAAAGCGTCTCTTGAGCGTTCTGGTGCTGTTGCCCAGGGTCTGTCCGCTATCAACACCTATATCGGTGAAAACCCGATCGAGAGCTATGTGAAAATGGTTCGTAACGATCTTATGGGTGTAGTACGTGAAGATCTTATCTATGACTGTGGTCGTCACGTAGATGAGTCTGTAAAGCTGTTCGAGGAATGGGGTCTGCCAGTATGGAAGAAAGATGCAGACGGCGAGAACCTTGACGGTGCAAAACCTGCCCCGACCCTTCGTGAAGGCGGACAGCCTGTACGTACCGGTAAATGGCAGATCATGATCAACGGTGAGTCTTATAAGTGCATCGTTGCAGAGCCTGCAGCTACCGCTCTCGGTTCAGAGAATATTCTTGAGCGTGTTTTCATCGTGAAAATGCTTCTTGATAAGAACAAGCCAAACCAGATCGCAGGTGCTGTAGGTTTCTCTACCCGCGAAAACAAAGTACACGTATTCCGTTGCAAAACTGCAATGGTTGCTTGTGGTGGTGCTGTTAATATTTTCCGCCCACGTTCTACTGGTGAAGGTAAAGGTCGTGCATGGTATCCAGTATGGAACGCAGGTTCCACCTACACCATGTGTGCTCAGGTTGGTGCTACTCTTACCATGATGGAAAACCGCTTCACCCCAGCCCGTTTCAAAGATGGTTACGGACCTGTTGGTGCATGGTTCCTTCTGTTCAAAGCAAAAGTTGCTAATGGTCTTGGCGAATTTTATGCAATGGGCGATGCAGCGAAAGAAGAGCTTAAGAAATTTATGCCTTACGGTGCTTCTCCTGTTACTCCTACCTGTCTGCGTAACCACTTGATGATCAACGAGCTGAAAGAAGGTCGTGGTCCCATCTATATGGCTACCGACGTTGCTCTTAACGCATTCCTTGAGGATCGTAAGGCAGCTGGTATGGACGACAAGTCCCTTAAGAAGTTCTGGAAACATCTTGAGTCTGAAGCTTGGGAAGATTTCCTCGACATGTCTGTTGGTCAGGCTGGCCTCTGGGCTGGTATGAACATCGAGCCTGAGAAAGTAGGTTCTGAGATCATGCCGACCGAACCTTACATGCTCGGATCTCACTCCGGTTGTTGTGGTATCTGGACCTCTGGACCAGAAGAAGCATGGGTACCAGATGTACAGAATGAGTCTCGCTCTCATAAGTACAAGTGGGGCTACAACCGTATGACCACCGTTGATGGACTTTTCACTGCTGGTGACGGTGTTGGTGCTTCCGGACATAAGTTCTCTTCCGGTTCTCATGCTGAGGGTCGTATCGCAGCTAAGCAGATGGTTAAGTTCTGTCGCGATAACGATTTCAAACCAGAGCTCAAGCAGACCGCTCAGGAACTTGCTGACGAGATCTACGCTCCGGTTAAGCGTTATGCAGAGTTCTCCGGTGCATCTACTGCTGAAGATGTAAACCCGAACTACTGCAAGCCTGCAGGTCTCATGATGCGTCTCATGAAGGCTACCGATGAGTATGGTGGTGGTGTTGCAACCTATTACATGACCTCCGGTAAACTTCTGAACATCTGTTTGGATCTTCTTCAGATGCTTCGCGAAGATGCTGAGAAGATGGCTGCTGGTGATCTCCATGAGCTTCTTCGTTGCTGGGAAAACTACCATCGTATCTGGTGTGTAGAGACCCATATCCGTCACATCGAGTTCCGTAAAGAGTCCCGTTACCCAGGATTCTACTACAGATCTGACTTCCCTACCTGTGATGACGAAAACTGGAAGTGTTTCGTTAACTCTACTTTCAATCCAGAGACCAAGGAATGGAAGTGCGAGAAGGTTGAGGTTGTAAATATTATTGAGACCGAGCCTTGGCTGTAATGAGGCAAGGACACAAGTCTTGATATGATGTAGCAGAAATCTCCAGGAATCATTTAGATTCCTGGAGATTTTTTAGTATCTGGGCTTTTTTGATTTATACGGAGCAAAGGCGTTTATCTATCTTTGTTCGGTATAAGGTAAAAATGTTTTCACAGATTTTGAAAATTTGTTATCTACAGGGTTTAGTCCAATAGTTGGCATTAATTCTGATGGCTGGGTATGCCCTCGGGGTAATGTGCCAATGGTCAATATATTATTTTCAAGTGTAATTATGGAGGAAAGGTATGACTGACGAGCAAGGCACCGCCGGTGCAGTTTTGGTCGTAGGCGGAGGAATCAGTGGCCTGACAGCTGCCCTCGAGACCGCCGAAGTCGGAAACGATGTATTCCTGGTCGAAAAGAGCCCAACCTTTGGTGGAAGGGTAGCCCAGTTGAATGAGTATTTTCCGAAAATGTGTCCACCAAGCTGTGGTTTGGAAATAAACTTCCGCAGAATTAAGGACAATCGTAAAATTCGCACATACTCCATGACCACGGTCAAGTCTGTTACCGGTGGTCCAGGAAATTATGAGGTGACTCTTGAGGTTGCTCCCCGCTATGTGAACAGTAACTGTACAGCGTGTGGTGAGTGTACGGCTGCATGTCCTGATGAAATTGACAGCGAGTTCAATTTCGGTCTTGGCAAAACCAAGGCTGCATATCTTCCTCATGAGATGGCTTTCCCTCGTCGTTATGTGATCAATAAAGAGGGGCTTTCCGCTGAAGGAGCAGAGGCAGTTAAGGCTTCATGTAAATATAATGCCGTAGATCTCGATATGCAGGTTGAGACTATTACCGTTAACGTTTCCTCCATCATTTGGGCCACAGGTTGGGTACCATATGACGCAACCAAGATGGAAAATCTTAAGTTTGGTCAGTCTGATGCTATCATCACCAATATGATGATGGAACGTATGGCTGCACCAAGTGGTCCAACAAACGGAAAGATTGTTCGTCCTGGAGACAACAAAGCTATTGAATCAATCGGCTTTGTTCAGTGTGCTGGTTCCCGTGATGAGAATCATTTGGAATACTGTTCACACATCTGTTGTATGGCAACATTCAAACAGATGACCTACGTACGCGAACAGTATCCGGATGCGAAAATATATGTTTTCTACATTGACCTCCGCACCCCTGGTAAATACGAAAAATTCCGCGAAGTACGTATGGCTGATGCTAACGCCCAGTTCATTAAGGGTAAAGTTGCTGAGATAGTCCCTGAAGCGGATGGTGGTGTTACATTAATTGCTGAAAATGCTATTACCATGGAAAAGCTTGCACAAAAGGTTGATATGGTAGTGCTTGCTACTGGTATGCAGCCATCATTAGATGTTCAGGGTGCTCCTGTAGCACTTCAGATGGACAGCAATGGTTTTGTAATCACTGATGCAGAAAAGGGCATGATTGCAGCTGGATGTGCCAAAAAAGCTGCCGATGTTGTGACTACTACTCAGAATTCAACTGCAGCTGCCTTGAAGGCAATTCAGGTTTCCAGGAGGTAATAATCGATGGACAAGAAATATTGCGCATATATTTGTACGGGATGCGGCATCGGTGATGCACTTGATATTGAGGCTCTTTCCGGAGTTGTATCCGGTGAGATGTCCATGGAGTGCAAAACTCATGCATATCTTTGTGGTGCTGAAGGTCGGGCTTTTGTTGAAGCTGATATCGCAAACGGTATTAATACCGTTGTTATCGGCGCTTGTTCTCCGAGAGTTATGGCCAATGAGTTTAATTTCGGTGATGATAAGATCACCGTCCGCGCAAACCTGCGTGAGCAGGTTATCTGGACCGAAGTTAAACCTGTAGAAGGTGAAGAACCTCATAGCGAAGCTTCGGAATTTTTGCAGGAAACTGCAGCGGATTACATGAGAATGGCATGTACTCGGGCGAAGAAGACTGATCTCCCTAATCCATACCAGCTCGAAACCGTAAATAAAACGATTCTGGTGATGGGTGGTGGTATATCCGGCCTCACAGCTGCTAAAGAAGCTGCGGCTGCGGGTTACGATGTTGTTCTCATTGAAAAAGAAGCCGAGCTGGGCGGAAAGGCAAAAGGCTGGAGAAAAAGCTTCCCGTCGAAATCTCCCTGGACTGATCTCGAGGAGAATCCTACCGCAGCACTTGTTGCTGAAATTACAGGTAATGCGAAAATCACCGTTAAAACCGGTACAGAGGTCGCTCGTATTGCCGGGGCTCCCGGTGATTTTAAGGTTTCTCTCAAAGCTGCAGGAACTAAAGGTGAGTGGGATGCACCTGCTAAAGTAACTGTAGATGAGCAGGAACTTATTAATAAAGGTGAGAAGCCGGATCCTAATGCAGGTCTGAAAAAATATACTGCGATCGATCCTGCTGCAATGCCTGTTGGTGCTGTGGTTCTGGCAACTGGCTGGAAACCAGCAGATGTGAGCCAGTATGAGCATCTTGGTTATGGTAAAATACCGAATGTTGTAACCAATGCTGAGTTTGAAAAGCTTGCCAAGGAAGGAAAAGTTCCTGCAAATGTCGCTTTTGTTCAGAGTCCTGGTGGCAAAGAGCACGACAAGGATTTCCCGTACTGTAACTCTGTTACCTCAATGGTTGCGCTCAAACAGGCTCAGTATGTATGTCAGGACAATGCCGAAGGTAAAGCATACATTCTTTATCAGCATATGCGGACTCCTGGTAGCATGGAGCTTTTTTATAAAGCGACTCAGGATAACGATGGTATTTTCATGACTAAAGGTAATGTTATGCAGGTCGGCCAGAGCGGCGGCAAGCTTACTGTTACTGTTGAAGAAACCCTGCTGGGTGAAGATCTAGCACTCGACGTTGATATGGTTGTCCTCGCAGCAGGAATGGAGCCTACGACTCTTCATGAGAATACCGTGAACCTTGCTTATCGTCAGGGACCGGCTTTCAATGATCTTTCTCTTTTTGACGGATATGCTGATTCACATTTTATCTGCTTTCCTTATGAAACAAGGAGAACGGGTGTATACGCGTGTGGCGGTGTTCGTAAAGCTGAGACAATGGACGAAGCTATTGATGACGCTACCGGCGCAGCATTGAAAGCAATTCAGTGTCTTGAGTCGACGGATAGAGGCGTTTCTGTTCATCCGCGTTCAGGTGATGCGACTTACCCAGAATTTTTCATGCAACGTTGTACACAATGTAAACGGTGTACAGAAGAGTGTCCTTTTGGCGCCCTTGATGATGATGAGAAGGGTACACCACTTCCTAATCCAACTCGCTGCCGTCGTTGTGGAACTTGTATGGGCGCTTGCCCTGAGCGTATCATTGGCTTCAAGGACTACAATATCGATCTTATCGGTTCAATGGTCAAGGCTATTGAAGTTCCTGAAGATGATGATGAGAGACTGCGTATTATTGTTTTTGTCTGCGAGAATGATGCATATCCAGCACTTGATATGGCAGGAATGAAGCGTAATGGAATCAATCATATGATCAGGTTTATTCCTGTTCGTTGTCTTGGTTCTGTGAATATGGCCTGGATTCGTGATGCACTGTCAGCTGGTATGGACGGTGCCATGTTACTTGGTTGTACATATGGAGATGACTATCAGTGTCACTTCGTAAAAGGTTCAGAGATCGCAAATAAACGTATGGAAAATATCGGTGATACTCTTTCCACACTTGGTTTGGAATCTGAAAGATGTGCAGCAGAGCAGATCGCAATTACTGACTACGATAAGATCCCACAAATTCTTAACGATTTCGTTGAAGAGATTGTTGAAATGGGTCCAAACCCATTCAAGGGCTTTTAACCTGTTGTTTATCATGAACCCCACCGCAGAGGAAATTCCTCTGCGGTTTCTATAAACTCGCTTTGTCGAGTTATACGATAGCTATAAATCATGATTTGATGTTTTTGATAATATAACAGGAGGAAATTATATGAATGTTCAACCAGATTTAGAATTTATAAAAACCCTGAAAGAGGCAGGCGGGGACACCCTGAAAAAATGTTATCAGTGTGCAACCTGTTCAGTAGCTTGTCCTCTGTCGACTGACCAGAAACCGTTTCCGCGTAAGGAAATGATATGGTCACAGTGGGGAATGAAAGATAAACTTGTAGCTGATCCTGATGTGTTCCTTTGCCATCAATGTGGTGATTGCACCGCCAAGTGTCCGCGTGGCGCAAAACCAGGTGAGGTACTAGGCGCTATACGATCCTATGCTTATACCTTTTATGGTTGGCCAACAGGACTTGCCAAGCTGGCAACGAGTGCCAAGAATCTGCCAATGCTGATTGGTATTCCTGCATTAATCATTTTAGTTATGTGGTTCTTCTCAGGAGCAATGCATGTTCCGTCGGTTGAGGAATTTTCCAGTCATGGCTATCAACAGTTTTTCGGAAAGTGGGATTTCAGGTGGTACGCTAAAAACATTTTCTTCATTGTTCTCTTTATGGTACCTGCTTTAGGATTAGCAGTATTCTCAGTTTTTATGGGAGTTACCAAAATGTGGAAGGAAATGACGAAAAGGGCAGGTATTAAATCTGATTTCAGACCGTCAGTTGTTCAGTTTCTCGAAATGTTCCTTTGGCCGACTCTTGTTGAGACGATGCAGCACAATCGTTTTCGCGAATGTACTGTGAATACAAACCGTGTTAAAGGACATTTACCTCTGGTTCTCGCTTTTATCGGTTTGTTTATTGTAACATGCTGGTCTCTTCTGAAAAATGATGTTCTGGGCTTGTTCTGGACTTCACTGCATGGACCGTTACCACTGATCGATCCATTCAAAATTTTAGCAAACGTGTCTGCTATTGCTCTTCTCTATGGGATTTGGATACTCTGGTCTAATCGTACAGAGATGGAGAATAAGGGGCAGTCTACACGAACATTCTATGACTGGTTTCTTATCTGGGAAATTATGGCCGTAGGTGTGACGGGACTTGGTGCAGAACTCTTACGCTGGGCCGGCTTGCCGACTTTTGGTTATATCGTGTATTATATGCATCTCGTCTCTGTAATGATGCTTTTCCTGTACATGCCCTACACCAAATTCGCGCATATCGTTTACAGAACTACCGCAATGTGTTTTGAAAAGTACCGCGAGAGTGGATTCGCGAAGAATGTAATGGAATAACCAAAGACTTTTTATCGTTTATCGATGCAAGTAGTCAAAAGGCCGAACCTCTCTTTAAGGGGTTCGGCCTTTTTTTTATTTATTTCTAGAAATACCTTAAATTATGATCGATATCGAATAGGACATTAACAGCTTTACTATTCAAGAACATGTACTATGTTTTGAAACCTGAGGCGTAAGTTTGTTTTTATGCATATTCACACATAATGCGTGCAATCTACTTGCAAAAAAAATGAAGAGAGTGATAATTACATGTAGCACTCCAAATAGCTGAAAAAACGCTCTTCCTTGGTGGTTGTCTCAATAGAGAGCAGAGATTTTGCAAGAAAAACGTTTCAATATGCAAAAAAGATGTTGAACAATAGAGCACGAAAGAGTATATTCCCGTGCTTTGTAAGCTGGCGTAGCTCAATTGGCAGAGCAGCTGATTTGTAATCAGCAGGTTGCGGGTTCAAGTCCCATCGCCAGCTCCAAGAAAAAAGAAAAAAGTGCTTTACAAAGTGCTGCTAAGAGAATATAGAGTGTCTGTCTTTTTGATCAGGCATTCACGTGAGGAGGGGTTCCCGAGTGGCCAAAGGGAACAGACTGTAAATCTGTCGGCAACGCCTTCGGAGGTTCGAATCCTCCCCCCTCCACCATCTCTTAACTGCATGGATAGAGACTTTTAAAGATAGGGCGGGAATAGCTCAATTGGTAGAGCATCAGCCTTCCAAGCTGAGGGTTGCGAGTTCGAGTCTCGTTTCCCGCTCCATGTAGTCTGTCATATGCTAGAAGTATCTTTGGTGCCCACGTAGCTCAGTTGGTAGAGCGCATCCTTGGTAAGGATGAGGTCACCGGTTCAAATCCGGTCGTGGGCTCCAGCTTAATCAAGTGAAATAGAAAAAACTTTCAACGGCCTGAGGAGACAATAGAAATGTCAAAGGAAAAATTTCAAAGGACTAAACCGCATGTCAATGTTGGAACTGTTGGTCATATCGATCATGGTAAAACAACTTTGACAGCCGCTATTACCCGCGTTTTGTCTACTAAAGGTCAGGCTAAATTTACTGACTTCAGTGATATCGATAAGGCGCCTGAAGAGAAGGAGCGAGGAATTACCATCGCTACTGCTCACGTAGAATATGAAACATCTAAGCGTCACTATGCACATGTTGACTGCCCAGGTCATGCTGATTATATCAAGAACATGATCACCGGTGCGGCTCAGATGGACGGAGCGATTCTTGTTGTTGCTGCAACTGATGGAGCTATGCCTCAGACCCGTGAGCATATCCTGCTTGCTCGTCAGGTTGGTGTTCCCGCGATCGTTGTCTTCCTGAACAAGTGTGATATGGTTGACGATGAAGAGCTTATAGAGTTGGTTGAGATGGAGCTTCGTGAGCTTCTCGACAAGTATGAGTTTCCTGGCGATGATATTCCTTTTGTTCAGGGATCTGCTCTTCTTGCACTTGAGAACCCTGATGATGCAGAGAAGTCAAAGTGCATCTGGGACCTCATGGATGCAGTTGATTCTTACATTCCTGAGCCAGAGCGTGATATCGATCAGGCTTTCCTGATGCCGATTGAAGACGTTTTCTCTATCTCCGGTCGTGGTACTGTTGCAACTGGTCGTATTGAGCGCGGTATCATCAAGGTTGGTGGTGAAGTTGAGATCGTTGGTATTAAGCCGACTCAGAAAACTACATGTACTGGCGTTGAGATGTTCCGTAAACTCCTTGACGAAGGTCAGGCTGGTGATAACATTGGCGCACTTCTGCGCGGTGTTAAGCGTGATGATATCGAGCGCGGTCAGGTTCTTGCAAAGCCGGGTTCTATCACACCTCATACCCAGTTTCAGGCAGAGTGCTATATTCTCGGTAAGGACGAGGGTGGACGTCATACTCCGTTCTTTAACGGTTACCGTCCTCAGTTCTACTTTAGAACAACCGACGTTACCGGTATCGTTACTCTTCCAGAGGGTACAGAGATGGTTATGCCTGGTGATAACGTATCCGTTGTTGCTGAGCTGATCACCCCTATCGCCATGGACGAAGGTCTCCGATTCGCTATTCGCGAAGGCGGTAGAACCGTAGGTGCCGGTGTCGTAGCCAAGATTATTAAATAATTACGGCGCACAATGATATTACCCTGTCCTCGATAAGTCGCGGGCAGGGTGATTTTTGCATAGGAAGGTCAGAATGAGAGACATAGTCACCCTGGCATGTGGTACATGCAAACGTCGTAACTATACGACCACAAAAAATAAGAAAAACACTCCGAATAAGCTCGAGTTTAAGAAATATTGTCCGTTCTGTCGGAGTCATACTCCGCACAAAGAAACAAAATAATGCCTATACAGGCCAGTAGCTCTAATTGGTAGAGCACCGGACTCCAAATCCGGGGGTTGGGGGTTCGAATCCCTCCTGGCCTGCCATTTTTATGGCAGGTGTTTTTTTGTTTGGTTAATATGAATCTTTTACCGTTATTCGCATGAAATTTGCAAAGAAACCTCTTCTTGGGCATCAATATGGCAGGGAAAGCTAAATCAAAGAAAAGCAATACGGTGAATAGTGAAAAAGAGCCGTCTCCATTTGCACCTGCTCAAATCAAGAAGTTTATTGAGGATGTCAAGGTCGAATTCGGCAAGATTGTGTGGCCGGATAAGAAAATGACTCTTGGGCTGACCGGCATCGTTGTCGTACTTACGTTCGTCTTGTCGGCCTATCTCGGGTCTGTGGATCTGCTGCTTGGTAAACTCGTTTCGTCTTTCTTGCGTTAGGACGATTTCAAGATCCTGTTTGAAGGCACGAGTCGTGCTGATTCATCTGTTCTAGCCTTACTCAAACACTCTAGGAAAATACGACTCATGGCAAGACAATGGTATATACTTCAAGTTCATTCAGGATTTGAAGACAAGGTTAAAGCCACCCTTGAGGAGAGAATTCGCAAGGAGGGTCTTGAGGAATCTTTCGGTGAGATTCTTGTGCCGACAGAGCAGGTCGTCGAAATGATCAAAGGGTCCAGGAAGACATCCTCTCGAAGATTTTTTCCCGGGTACATGCTTGTGAGCATGGAACTCAATGACGAGACATGGCATACTATTCATCAGAATATGCCGAGGGTTGTCGGATTTGTCGGTGATGACCGAAATCCGATGCCGTTGTCAGACGAGGATGCTGCCAAAATTATCGGACGGATCCAGGACGGATCTGACAGGCCGCGACCGAAAGTTATTTTTGATATTGGTGAATCTGTTCGCGTTATTGATGGACCTTTCGCTAATTTTCAGGGTGTTGTTGACGAAGTATTCCCGGAAAAAGGGCGTGTTCGCGTTATGGTATCTATCTTCGGACGTGAAACCCCGGTGGAACTTGAATTTGTACAGGTTACCAATACCTGATTTGCAACAGTCCTATTTTGCCTGTTGCTACAGTAATCTAAGACAAATTAGATTTTTAATACCAGAAACTGCTTGTTAGTTGGAGTTAAAAAATGGCCAAAAAAATAACGGCATACATTAAACTGCAGATCCCTGCAGGTAAAGCGAATCCATCCCCGCCAGTTGGTCCTGCTCTTGGACAGCATGGTGTGAACATCATGGAATTTTGCAAGGCATTCAACGCTAAGACCCAGGGTATTGGTGATACTATTGTTCCTGTAGTAATTACTGTATATCAAGACAGGTCTTTCAGCTATATCACAAAGACTCCCCCTGCTTCAGTTTTACTTCTTAAGGCAGCTGATCTCAAGAAAGGTTCTAGTAACCCTAAAGCTGATCGTGTCGCTGAAATTAGTATGGACAAGGTGCGAGAGATAGCAGAAATAAAAATGCCTGATCTCAATGCATATGACATTGAGAGTGCGATGAAAATCGTAGCAGGAACTGCGCGTAGTTGCGGGATTACTGTTTTAGACTGAGTTTGAAATTTAAATTTCACTGCAGGCAGGGACTTTGAGCGCTCTGTCAAAGTAGGAGGCATTATGCCGAAGCACGGAAAAAATTATAATAATAAATTTGAGACATTTGACAAAAGTCTCCTTTACTCCATTGAAGACGGCATCAAAGCAGCTCTTGATATGAGTTACGCAAAATTTGATGAGACCGTTGATATTGCGATGAAGCTTGGTGTAGATCCTCGTCATGCTGACCAGATGATCCGTTCATCTGTAGTTTTGCCTCATGGTACCGGTAAAGTCACTCGCGTTCTTGTATTTGCAAAAGGTCCTAAAGAGGCTGAAGCAAAAGAGGCTGGTGCTGATTATGTTGGTGCTGATGATTTGGTTCAGAAAATCCAGGGCGGTTGGCTTGATTTTGATAAGACAGTTGCTACACCTGATATGATGGGCACTGTCGGTAAGATCGGTCGTATTCTTGGACCGCGTAATCTTATGCCAAATGCAAAACTCGGCACGGTTACCTTTGATGTTGCTAAGGTTGTAAATGATATCAAGAGCGGTAAAGTTGACTTTAAAGTTGATAAGACAGGTATCATTCACGCTGGAGTTGGTAAAGCATCTTTCGGTCCCGAAAAAATCACCGAAAATATCATCGCATTTATTGAGAAAATTATCCAGCTGAAACCATCAGCGAGTAAAGGTATTTACCTTAGGTCCGTTTCGGTATCCACTACCATGGGACCTGGCGTAAAACTCGATCCTGTAGCAATCAGGACGACAATTAAATAAGCATCTTTGGTTAGAGCAACGGTTCTCAGGAGCCTTGCTCTTTTTTGGTCGAAGACAGCAGGTACAGTTTGTTTAATCATGATTCATTCATGACCTGCCGAGACGTAAGGTAAATCACATAGAATTGCCTTTGGGTATATGGTTTGCTAGTCATGCCTGTACCAGCACTGTAACTGCTGTTTCGAATAACATTAACTTCTAATTAGGGAGGAGCACTTTGAATCGTGATGAAAAAGCGACGATAATCTCGGAAATGAACGACTCGTTCAACCGAGCTAAATTCGCAGTTGTCGCGGACTATTGTGGTTTGAAGGTCTCTCAATTGCAGCAGATTCGTATTGAACTGCGTAACTGTGATTCTGAGATTCGCATAGCAAAAAATACTCTCCTGAAAAGAGCAGTCGCTGATACAGACAATGCTGCGCTTGGTGATGATTTCACCGGTACCACAGCTGTTGTTATGGCGTATTCTGATCCGGTTGCACCTGCTAAGGTGCTTGCCAAATTTGCAGATGACCATGACAAGTTCATAATCAGAAGTGCAGCTCTCGATGGAGAAAAACTTGGAGCAGATGGAGTAGTTGCTCTATCTAAGCTACCAACCAAAGAAGTATTGCTCGGTCAGTTACTTTCCGTACTCAACGGAGTTCCTACCGGCCTTGTATCGGTTCTCTCCGGAGTACCGCGTACCTTTGGTTATGCTCTGAATGCTCTCAAAGAGAAGAAAGAGCAGGCTGGCGCCTAAAATACTTAACGCTTCCACGAAGTGTAAACTACATTTACTAAGAGGTAATCTATAATGTCTATCACTAAAGACGACGTAATTGAATTCATTGCCAACATGTCTGTACTTGAGCTCTCTGAGTTGATCAAAGAGTTTGAAGAGAAATTCGGTGTTTCTGCAGCAGCTCCTGTTGCAGTTGCTGCCGCTGCCGGTGGTGCAGTTGCTGGTGCTCCTGTTGAGGAGAAGACTGAGTTTGATGCAATCCTGGCTACTGCTGGCGATCAGAAGATCAAAGTCATCAAAGAAGTTCGTGCAATCACCGGTCTTGGACTGAAAGAGGCTAAGTCTCTTGTTGAAGACGCTCCGCAGACTCTTAAGGAAGGTATTACCAAAGAAGAGTGTGAAGCAATCAAAGCACAGATCGAAGCTGTTGGCGGAACCGTAGAAATCAAGTAATCTATCGGAACGCAGGCACCCTGATTGACGGGTGCAATAGTACACACGACACGCTACGGGCTCTGCCACGTAGCGTGTCGTGTTTTAAGCCGTTAAAAATATATTAAAAATAAAGTCAGTAATATTAAGCGATTACGAGTATATTTTGTCGTTTCTGAGTGACGTCTAAAAATATCAAATAGGAAAAAAGACATGCTTGTTACAACTGTATCGCTTTATTTTCCAGCAATGCTGCTTAACATAGACAAGATGTATCTGACTTTTTTCATCTCACACAATCCTTACTCAAATCCTTAACTTAAATCATCCCTTTTCATTCAGTAGTAAACTGAATCGATCATTTTCCGGCATCTGACTGAGCTAAGTAGTTTGTAACGATTTACAGGCAACCTCGAGGACAATTTATGGAACGAGTTAGAAAGAACTTTGCCACGGCTGAAACAATTATTGAGCCACCTCACCTCATCTCTATGCAGAGAATTTCTTATGAAGAATTCCTGCAGATAGGTTGTGAACCTGATGAGCGCGAGGAGATCGGATTGGAAGCGATCTTTAAGAGCGTTTTCCCAATTAATGATTTTAACGGACTCTGTTCCCTCGAATATGTACGATATAAATTCGGAGAACCGAAATACACTGTTGAGGAATGTCAGCAGCGAGGCATGACTTATGAGATTCCTCTCAAAATAGTCGTTCGTCTCATTACTTTTGATGTAGATGACGAAACAGGTGTGCAGACAATCAGGGATATCAAAGAGCAGGAAGTTTTTCTTGGCTCGCTTCCTATGATGACTGCAGATGGTGTTTTTGTCGTGAATGGCACAGAGCGGGTTATTGTTTCTCAGTTGCAACGTTCTCCTGGTCTATTTTACACCCATGACAATGGTAAAACTCACGCAAGTGGAAAGTTGCTATATTCTGCTAGGATAATACCTGTACGGGGTTCATGGATTGATCTCGAATTCGATATTAAAGACATTCTCCACGTACGCATTGACCGTAGAAGAAAATTTCCGGTAACTACCCTTCTTAAGGCTATTGGATATTCAGCAGAAGAACTGCTTGCTGAATTCTACCCAATAAACACTGTTAGTCAGAAGGGTGAGGATTTCTTTATTGATTTTGACGGTGAAACACTGGCCGGCCAGCGTCTTGAGTATGATATTGTTTCTCCAGCGACCGGCGAGGTACTTGCCAAAAAAGGGAGAAAGGTCAGCAAGGCGTTGTGCAAAAGAATTGCTACTGATGAAATCGGTAAAATTCAGATTTCCCGTGATTCTGTTATCGGTAAAGTACTGTGCGAAGCTATTATTGACCCTGAAAATGGTGAACCGCTGACTCTGTGTAACTCTGAGATTACCGAAACAACACTTGAGACACTTCAGTCCAAAGGGATTACTGAGTTTAAGACCATATTTATTGATGGTGTAAAATACTCCGATTCTTTTAGTAGAACTCTGGCTCTTGATAAAGTTGCGTCTTCCGCTGAAGCACTTCTTGAAATTTATAGAAGATTGAGGCCTTCAAGTCCTCCAACAGTTGAAATTGCACAGGGGTTTTTTGATAATCTGTTTTTCAATGCTGATCTCTATGACCTATCTGAAGTCGGGCGATATAAGATCAATGCACGTCTCGGCCTCGACATTGACATAGAAAACAAGGCTCTTACTAAGGCAGATATTGTTGAGTCAATAAAATATCTTGTGAGATTGAAAGACTCTCAGGGTGCTGTTGATGATATAGATCACTTGGGTAACAGGCGCGTCAGAACCGTTGGTGAGCTTGTAGAAAACCAGTATCGAATGGGACTTGTCAGGATGGAGCGCGCAATCAAGGAGCGCATGACTCTCCAGGATGTAGAAACGCTGATGCCGCATGATCTCGTAAATCCAAAACCGATCTCAGCTGCAATTAAGGAGTTCTTTGGTACTTCTCAGTTGTCTCAGTTTATGGATCAGACAAATCCGCTTTCGGAGGTTACACACAAACGTCGACTTTCTGCTCTCGGACCGGGTGGTCTTTCTCGTGAAAGAGCTGGCTTTGAGGTTCGTGATGTTCATCCGACTCATTATGGCCGTATTTGTCCTGTTGAAACCCCTGAGGGACCAAATATTGGTCTCATTGTTTCTCTTGCGACCTATGCCCGTGTAAATCCATACGGCTTTATTGAAACTCCGTATAGGAAGGTGGGGGAACGAATTGTACTTGATCAGATAGACTATCTCAGTGCACTTCAGGAACAGAATCAAATCATTGCTCCTGCGCTCACTCAAATGAGTTTGAATCATGAGATTCCGGAAGGTAACCTGATCGTGCGCGAAGATGGTGAGGTCGTAACTACTAATGCTGATAGCGTTACCTACATGGATATCGCTCCGAATCAGTTAGTGAGTGTTGCTGCTTCTCTTATTCCGTTTCTGGAAAACGATGACGCTAACCGTGCACTGATGGGCTCAAACATGCAGCGTCAGGCTGTTCCTCTTCTCATTACGCGTTCACCACTAGTTGGCACGGGTATGGAAAGGTATGTTGCCCGTGACTCAGGTGCCTGTCTTCTTGCAGCTGGTGAAGGTATCGTCGAGGAATCTGATGCGAATCGTATTGTTGTTCGTTACGATCAACCAGGCGTTGATGGTTTCGACACTGGTGTGGCAGTGTACCGTCTCGAAAAATATAAGAAGTCAAACCAGAACACGTGTTTTAACCAGCATCCTCTAGCGTTACCCGGACAGAGAGTTACTAAAGGAACTGTTTTGGCTGATGGTCCTTCATGTCAGTTTGGGGAGTTGGCTCTTGGTAAAAACGTTACAATCGCTTTCATGCCGTGGCGTGGTTTCAACTATGAGGATTCGATCCTCATTAATGAGAGACTGTTACGCGAGGATACATTTACTTCCGTTCACATCGAAGTGTTCGAAACCATGGCTCGCGATACTAAGCTTGGTAAAGAAGAGATTACCCGCGATATACCTAATGTCAGCGAGGAAACTCTCAGGAACCTTGATGATTCCGGTATTGTTCGAATAGGTGCTGAAGTTAAAGCTGGTGACACTCTGGTAGGTAAAGTTACACCCAAGGGTGAATCTGTATTGTCACCTGAAGAAAAACTGTTGCGTGCCATTTTTGGTGAAAAAGCACAGGATGTAAAAGATTCGTCTCTTCGCGTTCCCCCTGGAGTGAGTGGTGTCGTCATTGATGCAAAGGTCTTTTCCCGAAAGGGAGTAGATAAAGATGAGCGCTCCCTCATGATTGAGGATCTTGAAATTGAAAAACTTAATCAGGATAAGATAGATGAACTGAATAGCCTGAAGCGTGGTGTTTGTCGTGAGATTGGGTCGATCATTGACGGGCGTACAGCTAAGGGCGATATTTTCAGTGCTGATGGTGCGCTGGTTGTAAGTCTCGGCAAGAAAATCGAGTCAGATATGGCAGTGGCTATCGGCTTCCATCAGTTAAGACATATAGATTTCTCTGAGAAATCCAAATACGAAGAATTGATTGAAGCGGCCTACAGCAGGTACGATAAACAGGCACGTCTCATTTCTGATAGGTACGACGGCATTATCGATCGTATGCGTAAAGGAGACGATCTTCCACCAGGTGTTGTCAAGATGGTGAAAGTCTATGTTGCCACGAAGCGTAAGCTGTCTGTTGGTGATAAGATGGCTGGTCGTCATGGTAACAAGGGTGTTGTTTCCAGGCTGCTACCAGAAGAGGACATGCCTTACTTCGCTGATGGATCGACTGTTGATATCGTGCTTAATCCGCTAGGTGTACCTTCCCGTATGAACGTTGGCCAGGTTCTCGAGGTTCATCTTGGTTACGCTGCAAAGCGGCTAGGTGCACAGCTTGAGGAAATGGTTCGAGATAAAGCCATTGAACTCATCAGGGAAAAACTCCAGGCTGTATATTCTAAAGCAGAGTACGAGAAAATCACTGCGGGTAAGACCGATGAGGAAGTGATCGAATGGGCTCATGCTCACCGTGAAGGTCTGCATATGGCGACTCCGGTATTCGATGGTGCTAAAGAAGAACAGATCCGTCGACTTCTCGTTGAAGCTGGTGCTGACGAAGTAGGACAGGTTCAGCTGTATGATGGACTCACTGGTGAGCCGTTCTCGAACAAGGTAACTGTAGGTGCCATGTACATGGTGAAGCTACACCATCTTGTTGATAATAAAATACATGCCCGCTCAACCGGTCCGTACTCCCTTGTAACCCAGCAGCCACTTGGTGGTAAAGCACAGTTTGGTGGACAGCGACTTGGTGAAATGGAGGTTTGGGCCATGGAAGCATATGGCGCTGCATACACTCTTAAGGAATTTCTTACAGCAAAATCTGATGACGTGGAAGGCAGGACAACCATGTATGAGCGAATTGTCAAAGGTGACAACTTTCTTACGACAGGTTTGCCAGAGTCGTTCCATGTTCTGGTGAAGGAGCTGCAGGGGCTGTGTCTGAATATGGAGCTCATTGAAGAATAAAGGCACTACATTCGTATCAGGCACATTGGCTGTACTGCATTAGCAGATTGAAGGAAAATCTCTTCAAGGTCCGGTGGTTATCTCACCGGGCATATCCTAAAATATGAGGGAGAGGTGATTTCGTGGAAGAATTGTTTAACTTTTTTCAAAAACCGAAAGCCCCTATTAAGTTCAAGAGTGTTCGAATTTCGCTGGCTTCACCAGAGAAAATCATGGATTGGTCCCACGGTGAAGTAAAGAAACCGGAGACCATTAATTATAGGACCTTTAAGCCGGAAAGAGATGGCCTCTTCTGTGCCAAAATATTTGGCCCGGTGAAAGATTTCGAATGCAATTGCGGTAAATATAAGCGCATGAAGCATCGTGGCGTTGTCTGTGAGAAATGCGGCGTTGAGGTTATACAGTCCAAAGTCCGTCGTGAGCGCTTAGGACATATTAAACTCGCTGCTCCAGTTGCTCATATATGGTTCCTCAAGAGTCTTCCGAGTAAAATCGGTGCTGTTCTTGATCTGACCCTGAAGCAGCTTGAACGAATACTGTATTTCGAGCAGTACGCTGTTGTAGAGTCTGAGGCCGAAGGTCTTCCTGTTGGAACGTTGCTGACAGAAGAGAAATATCGGCAGGCTCGTGAAGAATTTCCAGCACAATTCCGTGTAGGGATAGGTGCAGAAGCTATTCGCGAATTATTATCTGATATAGATCTGGTAGAACTGTCGAAAACGCTGCGCGAAGAGATGTCCAGCACCAACTCGCAAACAAAGCGGTTGAAGCTTGGGAAACGTCTGTTCGTTGTTGAGGCGTTTCGTGACTCCGGCAACCTGCCCGAATGGATGATCCTGGAAGTTATTCCAGTGTTGCCGCCTGATCTTCGCCCACTAGTTCCTCTTGAAGGAGGTCGGTTTGCTACATCTGACCTTAACGATCTGTACCGTCGCGTTATCAATCGTAATAATCGACTCAAGAGACTACTTGAACTCGATGCTCCAGATATCATCATTCGTAACGAAAAGCGGATGTTGCAGGAAGCTGTCGATGTACTTTTCGATAATGGTCGACGAGGAAGGGTAATTACTGGAGCTAACAAACGGCCACTGAAGTCTCTGGCTGACATGCTGAAAGGTAAGCAGGGACGTTTTCGTCAGAACTTGCTTGGTAAGCGTGTCGATTATTCCGGTCGATCAGTTATCGTTGTAGGTCCGCATCTTCGTTTGCATCAATGCGGTATACCGAAGAAAATGGCTCTCGAATTGTTTAAGCCGTTTATCTACAATAAACTTGAGAGTAAAGGGTATGTAACCACCATTAAAAGTGCAAGAAAGATGGTGGAGAAGGAAGCGAAGGAAGTCTGGGATGTTCTCGAAGAGGTAGTAACTGAATATCCTGTTATCCTGAACCGGGCTCCTACCCTCCATAGACTTGGTATGCAGGCTTTCGAAGCAGTACTTATAGAGGGTAAGGCTATTCAGCTTCACCCACTTGTATGTGCAGCTTTCAACGCTGACTTTGATGGCGATCAGATGGCAGTTCATGTGCCTTTGTCTGTCGAGGCTCAGGTGGAAGCGCGTGTTCTGATGATGTCTACCAATAACATTCTTTCTCCTGCCAATGGTGAGCCCATCATTATCCCGTCACAGGATATTGTTCTCGGTCTTTACTATATGACGAGAGAGCGCATCAACGCTCAGGGTGAAGGGAAAGTTTTTGCTAATGAATCGGAAGCACTGATTGCCTATGATGCCGGAGAAATTCACCTGCAGGCCAAGGTGAAAGTTCGGAAAAATGGTGAAATAATAGACACCACCATGGGACGCATTGTTCTTGGTGAACTGGTTCCGAAGTCTGTACCATTTAGTGAGATGAACAAGGTTATGAGCAAGAAAGCTCTGGCCAACCTTATTGACTACACGTACAGAAAAGCCGGTACC
>JBFHGS010000023.1:0-32434 GCA_041582995.1 Desulfopila sp.
GATGGAATTTTTGCAAAATGTCTTGCCAGCTATGGAAACTATACTCCGTATTCGTTTAAAGTTGCCCTTTCCAGGTCCTTGCCTGCTGAGAGCGAAACGCTCTGGCATGAACTTTCTGGCAAGGTACGCAACCAGATACGTAAAGCGCGGAAAAATGACTGTAGAGTAAAAGTCGGAAGACGTGCGTTAATAGATGATTTTTATACTGTTTTTTCTGAGAATATGCGGGATCTCGGTTCACCCGTTCATGCTCTTCAGCTCTTTGCAGAGATAAGCGATAAACTTTCTGATAATATGCATATAGTTGTTGTGTATCACCGTACTGAGCCGGTGGCAGCAGCAGTTCTCTTCCGTTGCAGAGATGTTCTGTATAACCCCTGGGCTTCATCTCTCAGGCGATATCGTCCGTATTGTCCCAATATGCTGCTATATTGGGCCATGCTCTCACTGGGTTGTGAGATAGGGTGCGGAAGCATTGACTTCGGTCGCTCATCACCGGGCGCACCGACCTGCCGGTTCAAGCAGCAGTGGGGGGCGGAGATGCTGCCGCTGGTATGGCATGTTGTTTCAGTCGGAGCGATGAGCTGGCATCCCGGTAACGAACGTCTTGTCTATGAAAAAGTTCAGCAGTTGTCTCTTCAGGATTCACAAAAAAGTGGGCCGGCTTTGCGACGATGGATCAGCCTCTGATATTGAAACAGACAGATACTCATGCCGACAATTGAACTGGATGGAGCAACCATCTCTATCCCAAAACCGCTCTATCTGGTTATTGAAGATGTTGGCTGGTGGCGAGGTGAGGATGGTTCCGCCTTTCAGCAACCCTACCGCAACCGGTTCTGCAGGCCTCACTGCCTTGCAGATTATATGGCGCTTACAGAGCTTTCTCGTCGGCTTTCCATGCGTATTGCCATGGGTATGGTTATAGGCGAGTGGGACAGGACTGACTATCTCAAAAAAGTGCCTGGGGCTACCTGGCTGGGTAGCACCTGGAATAACAGCAGTAACCGTGGCCCCTGGTTGGAGGAAGCAGCAGAATATCTGATTGCAAATAGGCAATATCTTGAGATTGCACTACATGGTTTGTGTCATGAGTTCTGGCAGTATGGGATTATGAGCCGTTCCGAGTTCCATGATGACCATGGCGTGATGCGTCCTGCAGGTATTATACATGAACATCTGCGGGGGGTTGCAGAGATCTTGGCGCAAAACGGGATCTGCGATTTTCCACGTCTTTTTATTCCGCCTGCCTTATATCACAGCTTTGGAAACGGTGCTGAATCTTTTCAGAAGATCCTGTATGATTATGGTATTCGCTATGTGATAACGCAGTTTTCGAGGGCACGGTGCTATTCACCTCCTGTTCATGAAAAGATAACCTGGGAAGAGAAGGTTCTTCTTCTGGAACGTGGCGAATCTCCTGTCGCATGGGATGAGACTTCAGCCGCTGCCCCGGAAACACTCAGAGGGCCGGTTGTTGCACTTCACTGGTCAAACCTATTGCACTCCGATCCCGGGAGAAATAGTGAAGTTGTGGATGTATGGGCAAAAGCAGTCATGAGGGCGTCACATGGCCTGGATACCGTACTTGCTTCTGATGTAGACGCCTGCATGCAGCAGGCAGCGGCATATTATCTGGCGAAGATGCAGTTAATGGATAACTCGGTGGAAATTGATTTGCACTGTCTGCCTGCAGAGGTATCTTTAGGATGTAGGATATCACTGAAGGTTATGGACCATAAACGGCGGCAATGGGGGTGCCGGGGAGCGACACTTGAACAACGTTCTGCTGGTGAGGATGGGAGCTGTGTTATTATTGTTACGCCCGAACCTGATTGCCCGCAAGTCCTGATTTACCCATTAACTGTTCTTCCATAGAGAGATATATGCAAAAAGTAGTCGTTGGCACCGGAACTGTTACCCCTTCGAAAATTGTCTGTGTGGGTCGAAATTATGTGGATCACGTCAAAGAGCTTGGCAATGATATTCCTGATGAGATGGTGGTCTTTTTAAAACCTAATTCAGCGATAACATCAGTGTTGCACTCGGTAAGCGGGGAAAGCCTGCATTATGAAACTGAGATCTGTTTTGTGGTCGAAAAAGGAGAATTCTCTGCGGTTGGCTGCGGCCTCGATCTCACAAAACGTGATTTGCAATCGCGTTTGAAAGGTAAAGGGTTGCCATGGGAGCGGGCTAAGGCCTTTGATGGTGCGGCACTTTTCAGTTCTTTTGTCAGCCTGCCGGATTATCAGTGGGAAATCGGGATAGAGCTGCTTGTCAATGGCGATCGGAGACAACACGGCTCAACCGCCCTGATGATGTATACTCCGCAGGAAATCCTTGCAGAGCTGAAAACATTTCTGACGTTTGAGGATGGTGACATCATAATGACAGGAACCCCTGCGGGAGTAGGACAGGTTGTTGCGGGAGATAGTTACGAAGCCAGAATTCTTGATGGAGACAAGGTGCTGACCAGCTGCATCTGGCAGGCAATGTAGGCCGGGCTTGATTGTGGATAAATCTCGTGAGCTATGTGTACATGGCTAATTTCTTAGCGTGGCTTTTAACCTTTCAGGAAGCAGCAGGAGGTCGAGCGCATCGCAGATGTTTGTGCAGATGATATCCGCTGTCCTGAAAAGTGCAGCCGCTGCTCCTTCTTTTTGCAGGATGCCAATTCCCAGTGCTGAGGCGGCAAGCATCCGGACATCGTTCCTTCCGTTGCCCATGGCAGCAACAGTATTGACACCGAGGTGTTGTATGTATGCCTCTTTCAGTTCGTCCTGAAGATCGGTTCCGATAACTTCAAGATTTACGGGAAGGGAAATGAGTTTTTCTCTTACCGTGCCGTGGGTGTCGGCAGTAATGACATGTATCGCTACATGTTTCTGGAGAAGTTCAAGCCGTCCGGATACACCGTTTATCAGCTCGCCGTCTTCTGCGAGAGTTCCGTTGTAGTCAAGAACGAGGTGATTGATTATCAGTGGAGCACTGCCTGGAATGTTGATGGTGATCATGAGTATTCAATAACTGTGCTGCGTCTTCCGATGAACGGCAATGTGGCAGTTGGCAGAAGCAAAGGTGGAGGGTCTACCACATTGCCGTATCGGCACGCTGTATGGATGAGAATGCCAGGTAACACGAAAATCTATATGGTGTTATCGTATCGCCCGGAAAATAATCCGTCAACCATTTTCAATGGATACTGCGCAAAAACTTGACTCTGCAAATCAGGAGTATTACTTAGTAATACAAATGCCTGAGGAGGAGAAAATATGCAGAAAAAAGAAAGGGTTTTTACCTTCAAAACTGATGAAGGATTGGCAGAAATTCTGGACAGGGTACCGAATAAATCTGAGTTTATCCGAAAAGCCATTGAAGTGGCTTTAGAAAATACATGCCCTCTCTGTAATGGTACCGGATCACTGACACCGGCGCAGCATAAACATATGCAGCATTTTTTGACAGTTCATTCGCTTGAAAAATGTGAGCAGTGCAATGCTGTGCATTTCGTTTGCCAGACAGATGATGACAATGCTCTGCATTAAATACTAATTTCGAGAGGTGTGAAGATGAAGAAATATATTTACCTGTTCACAGTTATCATTTTCCTTATGTCGGTCGCCTGCGTGCATGGTGCAGTTGATGTTTTTGTATCCATTCCACCACAGAAATGGCTGGTGGATAAAGTCGGCGGTGAACTGGTCAATGTCCGTGTCCTGGTAAGCAAGAGTCAGGACCCACATACCTTTGAGCCATCACCGCGGCAGGTTGCTGCGCTTACCGGGGCCAGGATCTGGTTCACTATGGATATGGAGTTTGAGGCACAGCTTGCGCGCAAAGTGCAGGCGGTTGCCTCTGAGTTAAAGGTTGTAGATATTGCTGATAATCTGCCTGCTAAAGCTCTTCAATCGAACGAAGAGAGTGATACAGCTCAATCTCACGCAGAAAATGAAGACGAAAATACTGTTGCGGAAGCGCACCATCATGATCATACCGGTCTGGATCCGCATGTCTGGCTCTCTCCGCTTAATCTGCAAATGATGGCTGGAAGTGTCGCCGAGGCACTGGTAGCCGCAGATCCGGCAAACCGGCAGGTGTATAACGAAAATCTTGCTGCAGTGAACAACGAACTCGAGCTCTTACATCAGGATATCACTCGGCAACTCGCGCCCTTCGCAGGTGCGTCGTTCTATGTTTACCATCCTTCATTCGGGCATTTTGCCAGGACCTACGGTCTCGTACAGAGAGCAGTTGAAATAGGTGGTAAATCGCCTAGTCCCCGTCAACTCACACAGCTTATCGGAAAGGCCCGGGAGGATAAGGTAAAGGTGATATTTGTTCAACCCCAGTTTGATCCTAAGAGTGCTGCGGCTGTTGCCTCGGCAATTGGTGGACGTGTGGTTCCGCTGGATGCGCTGGCAGAGGATGTGCCCGGCAATCTCAAGGATATGGCTAATCAAATAGAGAATGGACTCAGCAGATAATCACCGGAGAAGCGATGAACAGTACGCAGGCTGCAATAGAAATCAGTGATGTGTCGTTTAATTACGACGGTCGCGAAATTCTTTCCGAAGTAAACCTGTCGATATGGCCGTTTGATTCGATCTGTATTGTCGGGCCAAACGGAGGAGGCAAGACGACTCTGATGAAGCTCATAATCGGCTTGTTGACACCGAAAAAAGGTGAAGTACGATTATTTGGTAAAAGGCCGGATGAGGCTCGAAAACTCATCGGCTATGTACCCCAGTATGCCGTATATGACAAGCAGTTCCCCATCTCGGTGAAAGAGGTGGTCTGCATGGGACGGCTTGGTAATTCCGTTACCGGTCGCTATAGCCGTAATGACTGGAACCGGACGATGGATGCACTGAAGGAAGTTGGTTTGCTGGAGTTTGCAGAGCGCTCTTTTTCGGCACTCTCCGGTGGCCAGCGGCAGAGAGTATTGATTGCCCGTGCACTCGCTTCCGGCGGTGAGATTCTTATTCTGGATGAGCCGACGGCCAATATTGACCAGGAGTCGGAGTCACATCTTTTCGACTTGCTGAAAGAACTCAATCAGCGAATGACTATCCTTATGGTTACACATGATGTGGGCTTTGCCTCAAAGTTTTTCAAACGCATTGCCTGCGTGAACCGTCAGGTTGTCATTCACCCGACCAGTGAGTTGACCGGTGAGCTGATAAAGGAAATGTATGGTGGTGATTTTCGCATGATTCGTCATGATCATACCTGCAGCAGGGAGGGCCATACACATGCTTGAGTTCTGGACAGCTCTGATCGATCCTAACCTGCCATTTGTCCGGTATGCTGTAATTACCGGTCTTCTTGCATCGATACCCTTCGGGATAATCGGAACCTACGTTGTGGTGCGACGAATCAGTTACATTGCCGGTGCGATCTCTCACTGTATTCTGGGTGGTGTCGGAGCAGGGCTGTATGTACAGAATGCTATGGGGATAAGCTGGTTTGGCCCGTTGCACGGGGCTATCGTGGTGGCCTTGCTCGCAGCTGTGATACTGTCTCTTGTCAGCCTTTTCGCAAAACAGCGTGAAGATAGTGTAATCGGTGCTCTCTGGGCGGCGGGAATGGGTATAGGTTTGCTTTTTCTGGCAAAGACACCCGGTTATATCGATCCCATGAGTTATCTTTTTGGTAATATTCTTTTGATAACGAAATCGGATATCTTTTTTGTTCTAGCTCTTGATGTGCTGGTTGTTGGTATCATCGCTGTTTTCTATAATACATTTCTGGCCATCTGTTTTGATGATGAGTACGCGGGGTTGCGTGGAATTCATACCCACTGGTTTTATCTTGTGCTGCTCTGCCTTACAGCTCTGACTATTGTATTGCTGGTGCGCGTCGTGGGGATTGTTATGGTCATTGCCCTGCTAACCCTGCCGGCGGCTATTGCCGGAAATTTTGCTCATAGTGTTAAGCAGATGATGGTGTTGGCAACGTTGCTGTGCGGGATATTTATTCTTGCAGGGCTGAGTACCAGTTATTCGCTCGACCTGCCGAGCGGCCCGGTCATTATCGTGATTGCCGCTGCATTCTACCTCTGTGTTGTGGTGGGTATGAAATTTCTTTCCCCGAGGAGCAGCTGACCAGGATTTCTTTACAGTTTAAGCGGTGTTTACAGTCCTGGTTTGTATCCTATTTTGTAGTTGATAAAAATACGATGAGCGGAAATGTCTCTTTAGGGGCATTTCCGCTTTTCTCTTTCTTGCCTCTTGCTTGTGAAGCTCTATGGTATGTTTTTTTTGGCTGTTGAGACGAGACTGACAAATAAATTTTCTCTCGGAATTTACGGAAAAATAATGTATTCAGGGCTATTGTTTATCAGTTGGTGAATATTAAAGTTGAAATGTGATGATATTGGCAGTGATGGGAGAAGATATGCAGGGTTTGCAAAGAAAGTATGGAATATGGACAGCGACTGCCATGGTCATCGGTATCGTTATCGGATCCGGTGTCTTTTTCAAAGCGGATGATGTTCTTAAGGCTTCCGGTGGTAGTTTGCCGACAGCTCTTCTGGCCTGGCTCATTGGTGGTTCGATTATGGTGGTAACCGCTTTTGTTTTTGCTAAGATAGCAACCCGGATCGAGAAAGTGAATGGTCTGGTGGATTATTTTGAAGAAGCGTATGGCTGGAGGGCAGGGTATCTGGTTGCCTGGTTTATGACCTTTGTCTATTACCCGACACTTGTCGCGGTGCTGGCCTGGGTTTCTGCCAATTACTCGATAAATCTGCTGGGAGTGGAGAATGGTGTCTGGCTGCTTTCTGTGGTCTATATGGTCCTGTTTTTTCTACTCAATATATATTCGCCGGTACTGGCTGGTAAATGGCAGGTTTCCGCGACCGTTATCAAACTGATCCCCTTAGGCCTTGTGGCAATTGTGGGTTTATTTTCCGGTCTTACAAATGGCCAGACCTTTTCCAGTTTTGCCAATGCTGCTCAGGCGGTATCCAGCGGCGGCGGCCTTGCCGTTGCCACCCTGGCCACGGCGTTCGCTTATGAAGGTTGGATAATTGCAACCTCGATCAATGCGGAATTAAAAGATGCAAAGCGGACTCTGCCGAAAGCTCTTTTCTTTGGTTCTGCGGCTGTTGTTATCATCTATATGCTCTACTATCTTGGGATTTCAGGTGTCCTTTCCAACGACCAGGTTATTGCTGCGGGTGATGGTGCGCCGGTTCAGGTTATCTCCATAATTTTCGGACAAATGGGCGGAACCCTGCTGACCGTGTTTGTTATCATCTCCTGCCTTGGTACATTAAATGGACTGATTATGGGGTGTTCTCGTGGTATGTACTCGATAGCTTCGCGTGGACTTGGACCCAAAGCCGATTTTTTCGGGACTGTTGATGCAAAGACTAACAGTACAAAGAACTCAGCATTTCTCGGTTTTGTCTTTTCTGCTTTCTGGTTGCTGGTCTGGTATGGAAACTTTGCCGGCTGGTTCGGTCAATTTATGGATATCTCAGAGTTGCCGATCGCCTTTTTGTATGTGATTTACATCTCTTTGTATATCTGGGTAATGCGGAAATTCAAAGGGCTTGGTCCATTCAGCAGATATGCTGCGCCGTTTCTTTCCGGACTGGGTTCACTGTATATTATCTGGGGTGCGATACAGAAAGATATGTTTTTGCATTTCTTTCTGCTGACTCTGGCGATAGTTATTGCAGGACTGCCGTTTATGCGGGTGAAGAAATAGCCCGGATTTGTAAAGAATATGTGTAAGGCTGTAATCGTCGCAATGCGGTTACAGCCTTTGTTTTTTAGTGACTGCTTTTTTTCGGTTAAGGTGTCGGCTCAGATGGAGTGAGACTGCGACCAGGGCGATATGACAGACGGCCCAGCCGCCCGCAAGGACGGAGTATGTGTTTAAGCCCTGCAGCATGTAAATCTTTATTGCCCAGTAGAGTTCCGAATAGATGAAGAGGAAAAAATAGGCAATGGTCCACCAGAGTGTGTCGAGTTCCCAGGCTATCCAGCAGGTCCAGAAGTGTAGTAGCAAACCGATCACACCGGAAAATGTGCGCAGTAGTTTCAGTGTAGAAAGGAGGTATATCTCAGAAGGTTCCTCCTGCTGTGGTAAAGTAGTGCCCTGCTTACGTTGTTTCTTTCCCATGCTGAATAGAATGTTCGTGTTGTTGATAGCTTACATCTGATTTGAAACCATGCACTATACAGCGATTGTATAGTGGTGCAAGAAATTATGTACAGAGACATGCACGCTGTTATTGACGCATATGAGCTTGTAGAAATTTACGGAAAACTTCAGGGGAGAGTGGCCTGCTGATATAGTAGCCTTGAAAAAGGTTGCAGCCGTTTACTTGTGCAAAAGCCAGATCCTGTTGAGTTTCTATGCCCTTGCCGACAAGAGAAGTGGAGAAACAACGACCAAGGCTGATAATAGCTGAAGATAATGTGCTATCTCGTCTTGGCAGATCTGCTTGATTGTTTCCGGTGATAAAATTTTTGCCGATTTTGACTGTATCAATGGGCAGATTTTGCAGTAGGCTGATGGTAGTACTGCCACTGCCAAAATCGTCTATGGCAAGTCGAATACCGAGAGAAGTAATTTTCTCCAGCACCGTTAATGTTTTGGAATCGGTAGTTAAAATGGATTCCTGAATCTCCAGTACCAGTCTTTTAGGGGTTAACTCCGAATCTTGCAGACTGCGCTCAATAATGTGTATAAATCCGGGGTGATGTAACTGGTATGCAGAGATGTTAATATGCAAATCAAAGGCATATCCAGCAGCTTTCTGCCATTGCAATGCTTCGCGACATGCAGTGATGAATACCCATTCACCAATATTCACGATAGCGCCGGTGTCCTCTGCAACCGGCAGGAAGTTGGCGGGATCTACCTGGCCCAGAGCCTCGCTGTTCCAGCGCAGTAATGCTTCAGCTGAGCGTATTTTATTTTCCGCGTTTACCACAGGCTGAAAAGCCAGTTCAAATTCCCTGTTCGACAGGGCCTGAGGGAGGTGCTTTTCGATCTGTTGGCGTGTTGTTTTATCCTGTTCTGTATCCTCGCCAAAAATCCGGTAACCACTTTTACCTTCAGCTTTGGCTATATACATGGCAGCATCAGCGTTCTTAAGTAGAATTGCTGAATTATCACCGTCATCGGGTGAGAAGCTGATGCCGATACTTGTGGTGGCGTAGGTACTTGTTCCGAGCAGGTTAAAGGGTTTTGAGAACGCTTCAACGACCCTTTCGAGTACATGTCGGGCATCATTTTTCGTTTTGAGATCAGAAAGAATGGCGATGAATTCATCACCTCCGAAGCGGGCAGGAGTATCACAATCACGCAGACAGTTAGCCAGGCGTTGTGCCGCTTTTTGCAGGAGTTGATCACCTCCTTCGTGACCAAGTGTATCATTTACCTGTTTGAAATTGTCGAGGTCGAGAAACATCAGACCGGCCATTTCTCCCCGTCGCTTAGCCTGGCGGATTGCATGATCCAGGCGGTCAAGGGCCAGAACGCGGTTAGGGAGTTGGGTGAGATTGTCAAAATTTGCTTTATGTAACAGCTGCTCCTCGTAATCTTTTCGCTGGGTAATATCTTCTTTTACTGATAAAAACCTCGTTATTTCGGTGTTCTCATCGTAAATAGGGGAGATTGAAACCTGTTCCCAGTAGAGTTCTCCATTTTTACGCTTATTGCAGATTTCTCCCCGCCATTCAAGGCCCTCCTTCAGTTGAGCCCACATTTCGGCATAGGTCTCATCGGGGGTTTTTCCAGATTTCAGGATGTTTGGGTTACGACCGATTACTTCTTTGGCCGTATATCCTGAAATCTTCTCAAATTGTGCATTCACATATTCGATTTCGCCGTCCTGACTGCAAATGATGACTGATGCAGGGCTCTGCTCTACAGCCTGCGAGAGGAGTTTCAGTCTTTCCTTACTTGTGCGGAGGTCTGCTGACTGCGTTTCAACCCGCTGCTCAAGTTTTTTAGAGAGAACATTGAGAGTTTTCTGCTGACGCAGAATCAGGACGATCAGGAGTGCCCCGGCGAGAACTGAACCTGCCAGCAACAACAGGGCTTCTATGTACAGTTTCTTAAAACGCTCTCTTTTTCTTTCGATGTGTTTGAGATTGGTACTTGAACCTCTATTGGCTAAGGCATGCATTACCGGCAGGGCTTTGTATATTTCTCTGATAATTATTGCTGATTTTTCGTCAGGCTGGCTGTCCACGGTTGCAACAAGTGGATCAAGATGTTGCAGCATGGCCTTGAAAAGGTTTAATCCTTCTTCAGCACCTTCCAGGGAAAGGAAAAACGCGCCGATGTCTCCCTGATCAAGAGAATAGACCCGGCTCCAGAATATATCGAAGTTGACCAGTGCTTCAGAGTGGACTGCAGGTAGAGGATTTTCCCGGTAACGATATATGCTGTCGAGAAAGACTCTACCCTCACGTTCAACTTGGGTTATGTTCCAGATGAGATCCTCACGGTACTCCATTTGCTGCCTGGTCTGCTCACTGTGCAGTGAAAGCAGCAACAAAGTGAGGCTTATAGTCAGAGAAATGGAAACAACGGCAAGTATCGCCCATTTAATATTTTGTGAAAGCAGTGTTGGGCGGACGATTTTTGTCTCTGATGCTGGTGTGTTGGCTTTCTTGAAAATCACTTGCGGATTTCAATCTCCCGGAGTTGCCAGATAGATCTGCTGAAGTAGGTTTCTTTCCAGAGTGCGGAATCGGAAGACCATGGGTACATGATCCAGAGAGGTCCTTTTTCTCTGGTTGACATAGCCTTTCCGTCCTTATTCATTGCCAGAATAACATCAAAGAGTGCAGCATCTTCAAAAGGAATATCGATAGAGTAATCGTTTAAAGCTGTGCAGTGCAAAACCGTGCCCTGTAGATTGGCAATTGCGAGCACATCGCGCAGCAATGGCCCTGAAAATTCTGAGACTCCATTGGTCCAGGGGGTTTTTGTGGAAATGTTTTGCTGTGGCAAAGCCTCGAGGGCCTGCCGGTCAAATTCCCTGATGAACGTGCTGGTGCCGTCAACGCCTACGGCCCGTAGAGTGAGAAGTGAGGGGCGGCTGATAACAGAGGTAGCTTCTGCATGTGCAGGATAGCCTGGAAAGAGAAAAAGTATCATGATGGCAATGAATACAGCTGTCGCGGGGACTGAAGCGTTCATTTCGGTACATTTGAACATACTGACCTCCTAAGTTTGGAGAAGAGAGTTGCATTCATTTTAAATAGTAGGAAAAATCGGGCCCCGGAGTCAAGTGAAGTTCATGAAAAGAGGTTGCGGAGTCAGAAGCTGGAAAAAGAATCCGCCTTGCTGTTTATGTAGAAAAATAGGGGTCGAGTTGAGGAGAATGGTCAATTGCTGTGAACTCATGGGTGTTGTACAGTAGAAACAAAATATTATTCAGTAATGAGGTTAATATGGATTTTCTTGAAACGTTAGAGGCAGCAGAATGTATCTTAACGGAAGCCGCGATAACAGAAAGACTGCGACGGCGAGATGATATACAACTGCACCCGACCCTTTTTAATACTCCACTCATTTATGATGAAGATGGGCGGAGAGCTCTTGCTGATATTTATGGCCAGTACCGTGAGATTGCCCGTGAGGCAAGATTGCCTGTGCTGCTCTGTGCACCGACCTGGCGGGTCGATCGTAACCGTATCGCCGAGGCTGGTTTTACCTCGCAGTTAAACTATGACGCAGTTCGGTTTATGCAGGGCTTGCAAAACAGATGGCAGGACGAGAACTCGCCACTTTTTGTAGGTGGACTTGTCGGCCCTAAAAATGACTGTTACAAAGCAACTGAGGCGTTACCTGCTGCCGAGGCTGAGGCGTATCATGCATGGCAGGTCGCTCAATTAGCAGATGCGGGTGTTGATGTCGTAATCGGCCAGACGTTTCCGGCGGTTTCCGAAGCGCTTGGAGTTGCCAGAGCCTGTGCGGCAGCAGGTGTGATATCTCTTATCAGTTTTGTGATCAATCGTCGTGGGATGGTGCTGGACGGGACGCCTGTTGCCGATGCTGTGGCGCAGATCGATGCTGCTACAAATGGGAATCCAGCCGGCTATATGGTGAACTGTGTATTCCCGACCTTTCTGCTACCGGAAACGCAGCCAGCTTCTCTCTTCACCAGGCTGATAGGCATTCAGGCGAATTCTTCATCGCTTGATCATGAGCAGCTTGACGGTTCAACAGTTCTCAAGCAGGATGCTTTGGAAGACTGGGGAGAGTTGATGCTTTCGCTTAACCGGGATTACCGGATGAAAATCCTCGGTGGTTGTTGCGGCACTGATGATGCGTATCTCCGATATCTGGTGAAATAGTCTTAATCTGAACCTGTATTAGCCAGCCTCTCCTTTTCGGTGTGCAAAATTACCTCGATCTCTGTGCGGAGCTGACCGGGTTTGATCGGTTTGGAGATATAGCCGTCCATACCGGCCTTGAGGCATTTTTCTCTGTCGCCGTTCACTGCATAGGCAGTCATTGCGATTATAGGGATATGTGTTCCTGTGCTTCTTTCCCGGTTGCGGATCAGGCGGGTGGTTTCGAAGCCATCCATGTCCGGCATCTGTATATCCATGAGAATCAGATCAAAGTGTTGCTGCTTCTTTTTTTGAGTTAAATAATTCAATACAGCAAGTCCGTTTTCAGCAATGGTAACATTCCATCCGGCGTGTTCCAGTAGGGTTCTGGCAAGAGTCTGGTTGATATATTCATCTTCAGCCAGCAGAATGTCGAGTGTTGTTGTGATGCTGGTGGGCTGGGATATTGGCGTCTTCAGCACAAAGGGTGCAGTTGCAGTATAAGAAGGGCGTGCAAACGTTGTAGTAAAGTGGAACGTGGTGCCTTTACCGGGTATGCTTTCAATCCAGATTCTGCCACCCATTTTATCAACCAGTTCTGCAGCTATCACCAGGCCAAGTCCTGTGCCGCGATTGTTCTGATCAATTGTGGTACCGAGTTGATTGAAGGCTTTAAATACCTGGTCAATTTTGTTCTCCGGTATCCCTACTCCGGTATCACGTACCTGAAAGTGGAGTGTAATCTGATCCGGCTTCTCCGGCTGTGAGATGGTCTCCCGTACCGAGAGAGTAACGCTGCCTTTTTCTGTAAATTTGATACCATTAGCTACCAGATTGGTGATTACCTGACACAGTCTGCCTGAGTCACCCACCACTGAGTCTGGAAGTTCTGCATCGAAATCGACCTTGAGTGTAATTCCTTTCTGCTTGGCGTTTAGAGTAAGAAGTTGCAGGGCTTCTGAAATATCGGGTTTGAGCTGGAACGGTGATTCGGCAAGGTCGAGTTTTCCCGCTTCGATCTTCGAAAAATCAAGAATATCGTTAATTATCTTCAGCAATCTATCAGATGAAGTTCTAACCATTCCCAGATAGGTTTGCAGCTTTGGGGGCAACTTCAATTCGAGTGCGAGATCAGTCATGCCGATTATCCCGTTCATCGGGGTGCGGATTTCATGGCTCATATTTGCAAGGAAGGCACTCTTGTTCTTTTCAGCCTGCTCAGCTCGCTCTTTTGCCGTGCGCAATTCGTCAATGGCCTGCCTTTTGCCGAGGGCATCACCTACGTGCCGTGCGACAAATGACATGAGCCGCTTATCCTTTTCTGTATAAATGACATCATCATAACTCTGGATGATGACCGCACCGGAAAGATGGTCCAGGTAAAAAGGTACTCCCAGCCAGGAGTAAGGTCTGGTGCCCATGAAGTGGATGTGATTTTTACGGCAGATGAAATCGAAGTTCTCAGGTGTAAGTAACAACGGTTGTCTGCTTTCAAGCAGGTACGCGGTGAGACTTTTTTTATCAGGGTCAAGTTTTACTTTCTGTCCCTGGAAATAGGAATCATGCTGATCAGCAAAATATGGGAATTGATAGAACGTACCCTGAGAACGCTCTTCAACCAGAGCAATAATAAAATTCTGAGCATGAATGAGCCGGTTGACCGTTTTATGCATCGAGCCATACAAATCATCAAGTGAGGCTGATGAATGCGCTTGTTCGCTAATCTCATACAGGGCCGATCGGATCTGCTCGGAATATTCAAGGGCGCGCATAGAATATTTAAGCTGCCTGATGGTTCTCATACTGCTGAGTCGTGAGCCTATGACGGTTGTGAAGGTCATTATCCCGGTCAGAAAGTCATGGCTGAAAACCTGTGGTTCTTTTGAGCCTATATAAAGCGTACCTACAGTTGTGTTGCG
Organism: Desulfopila sp.; assembly: GCA_041582995.1. Taxonomy (GTDB): domain Bacteria; phylum Desulfobacterota; class Desulfobulbia; order Desulfobulbales; family Desulfocapsaceae; genus Desulfopila. Next base: position 14,231 of record JBFHGS010000023.1, read on the forward strand.
GTCAATAAGTGGAATGAGCAGATGCGTGGAATTGCTGGTTGTTCTCAGGCATTCCGGTATTTCATCTGCAGTTTGCAACGTCACGGGCTGGTCTGAGCACAATGCCCCGAGCAGCAGCGGCTCATGTAGGGGTAATTCAGGTGGAATATTGCTCAAACGAAAAGATTGAAGTGAGGTCGGGGGACGCAGCGCAGTGTTTTCACTATTACGAAGGTACAGCTCTGTGTGATATCCACCAAGTTTTGGAAAGATTCTTCGGTGTAAAAAAGTGTGGAGTCTGACCGGTGTGTCGGCAGCTCGCTGACCGATCGACAACTCACGGGTGAGCTCCATCAGGGTGGAGAGAGCAATCGGCTCGACAGTGAGTGCGCACTGGGGCATATTGTCTTTGGAGGTTGAATTGTTAATGTTGTAATATCAATAGTATATGCTTAATGTTGTAGTTGGTTGTAATTGCAACAGGATCATCATAGCAGAAAAAAGGAGTCCATAGAAGGTCGCGGTTAAAAAAACTCTCATGAATCATGTAGGATTCGGAAATTGCGGCACTATTATATGTGTTTTCAATATGTTTATGATACAGTTGATGAAAACGTCGTCAAATTGTACAGAACTGCATGCGAGGATGAGAATGAAAACGATGAAAGCGCTTGTTAAAGCAAAAAACGAACCCGGGTTATGGTTGCAGGACGTTCCCCTGCCGGTGCCAGATAAGAATGAAGTACTCATAAAAATAATACGCACAGCAATTTGCGGGACCGATGTTCACATTTACAACTGGGATGAATGGGCACAGCAGACCATCCCTGTTCCCATGCATGTGGGACATGAATTTGTCGGCCGTGTGGCCGAGGTTGGTGAAAATGTAACTGATTTTAAACCCGGTGATCTTGTTTCCGGAGAAGGGCATCTGGTTTGCGGGCATTGTCGCAACTGCCTTGCCGGAAGACGGCATCTCTGTCCCAACACCAGCGGAGTCGGCGTGAATCGGCCGGGAGCCTATGCAGAGTATCTGGCAATTCCACAAACCAATGTCTGGTATTGCGACTCAAAAATTCCACTCGATATCCTCACCTGCTTTGATCCTCTGGGCAACGCAGTGCACACCGCGCTTTCCTTTGACCTGCTTGGAGAAGATGTACTTATCACAGGTGCCGGACCGATCGGTTGTATGGCGTCGGCAATAGCACGTCATGCAGGGGCACGACACGTGGTTGTAACTGATATTAATCCCTATCGGCTTGAACTTGCTAAAACGGTCGGAGCCAGTCTTGTTGTGAATGCGGCAAAAGAAAATCTGAAAGATGTGCAGAAACAGCTGGGCATGAAAGAGGGGTTTGATGTTGCCATGGAAATGTCCGGTAGTCCTGCGGCACTTAATTCAATTCTTGAAAACATGTGCCATGGCGGTAAAATTGCCATGCTTGGTATTATTCCGGATAACACGGCTGTAAACTGGAACAAGGTTATATTTAACGGGTTGACTATCAAAGGCATCTATGGACGGGAGATGTTTGAAACCTGGTATAAGATGACCAGTATGATCCAGAGCGGCCTGGATATTTCGCAACTTATAACCCACAGTTTTCATTATACCGATTTTGAAGAGGCTTTTGGCGTTATGCGTTCAGGTAATTCGGGTAAGGTTGTTCTGAAATGGGAAGAGGAGAAATAAACATGTCACTGGCTGGAATTGATACTGCACTGCTTAAAGAACTTGCTGTACTGCAAGAAGAAGGGCGGACCAAACCGCCGGAGCGCATTATTACAGGGTATCTGCCACCACAAGGTGAGCGCGGTCCCCGGTATACCATAGAGGGACAGCAGGGGGAATTTATTCGTCTCAATTCTAATTCCTACCTTTCGCTTTCGCATCATCAGGAACTGATCAAAGCGGCAGATGAGGCCACGCACTCTTGCGGAGTTGGTCCCGGGGCTGTTCGCTTTATTGATGGGACCTATACATACCATGTTGCACTTGAACAGCGTATCGCCGGTTTTGTCGAGAAACCTGCTGCAAAAATATTCAATTCAGCCTACACCTCAAACTGCGGACTGGCCCTTGCCATCGGCAGCAGGACTACGCACTGGATAGGGGATCAGCTTAATCACAATTCGATCATCCGGGCCATGCGTATTTCAGGAGTAGCCAGTTCAAATAAGGGAATTTATGCCCACAACGACATGGATGATCTGCGCCTGCGTCTTGAGGAGGTTGGTGAGGGGATTGAGCGGGTTGTGGTGATTTTTGACGGGATCTTCAGTATGCGTGGTGATTATGCCCGGATTGACCGAATTAAAAAAATCTGTGATGAGTATTCAGGCAGGTTTCGTGATGGTGTAATCACGGTGGTGGATGATAGCCATGGAATCGGTGCCTATGGGGCGACAGGGAGGGGAACTGCTGAGTATTCAGGCAGTTGCCCAGATATCGTTGTTGGTACTTTTGGTAAGGCATTTGGAGTGAACGGAGGTTTTATAGCTGCGAGCGAGACGGTGATAGAGGCTGTTCGCCAAAAAGCTGATACCTATATCTACACCAACCCTTTAAGTGTCGCCGATTGTGCAGCAGCGACGAAAGCGCTGGATATCTGTGACAGTGCAGAGGGGTTGCAACTCCTCACTAACCTTAAAGCCCGTACCAGTCAGTTCAGAAAAGGTCTCGAAGAGTTGGGTCTTGAATCAATTCCCGGGCCGCACCCAGTGGTACCCCTGATGGTACGGGATACAGAAAAGACCCGTACTATGGTCAAGCATCTCTTTGAAAAAAAGGTGATGGTGGTTGGTCTCACCTTTCCGGTGGTGCCAAAAGGTGATGAGTCGATTCGTTTTCAGATTAATGCGGCTCATACTGCGGCTGATATTGATTATGTGCTCGAAGTATTGTCTGAGATGCGTTAGGTCGAATATCTCATGAAGATATTCGGTTGCACATCACCAAAAAAATCTGCTTACAGCTATAGGCCGGCAAGCATGGTAAAGCAATAGGCACAAGTGTTAGGAGTATACAACCTTTTGAAACGCAGCTGTTCACTTGTGTTGTAAATCCAGAATATTACCGATAGTGCTTCAATATAAGCAGTTGACGCCTCACACTTCATTCATTACACCTGACTTTTTACAGGCTGAGTTCCGGTGGTTATCGGATAAAAAACAGGTTTTGGACCATCTTTAACGAAAAAAAATGCACATCTATGTGCTCTTTAACCTGATTTTCCGTTGCTCAGAAACGTGTGTTTTGTTAGTAATGGCTGTATTCGCTAATTGTATACCATTAACTGGGGGTTATTTTGATTTCGTTCAATAAGGTCAACAAGTGGTATGGGGAATTTCATGTCCTCAAGGAAATTGATCTTGAGATAGAGCAGGGTGAAGTTGTTGTTGTCTGCGGGCCTTCAGGTTCCGGCAAAAGTACGCTCATCAGATGTATAAACCGTCTGGAACCTATTCAGAGCGGGACTATCATGGTGGATGGCATGGATGTTAACGATCCACGGACCAACATGACCCATCTGCGCGCTGAAGTAGGTTTTGTTTTTCAGCAGTTCAATCTCTATCCGCATATGACGGTGCTTGAAAATATCATGCTGGCCCCGACCCTGGTGCGGAGACAGAACAAGGCAGAGGCTGAAAAGACCGCTATGGATCTGTTGCACAAGGTCGACATCCCTGATAAGGCGCATTCCTATCCATCTCAACTTTCCGGCGGTCAACAGCAGCGCGTGGCTATCGCCAGGGGCTTGGCAATGAAGCCGAAGATAATGCTTTTTGACGAGCCTACAAGTGCGCTCGACCCTGAGATGATCAATGAGGTTCTGGATGTTATGAAGTCGCTGGCACGCGAAGGTATGACCATGGTTTGCGTAACCCATGAGATGGGTTTTGCCCGTGAGGTTGCTGATCGTGTTATTTTTATGGATGACGGTAACCTGGTTGAACAGAACTCACCGGAAGAGTTTTTTAACAATCCGCAGAATAGACGAACCAAGGATTTCCTGAGTAAAATCCTCAGTCATTAGACCGAGGGAGAGGAAGAACTTCATCGGCTGTAGCCAATGAAGGTAACTACATCATAGCAAGAGGAGAGAATATGAAGAAGCTTCTGAAAGCAGGTGCATTGGCTGCTACTATTTGTGTGGCAAGCGCCGGTTTGTCATTCGCTGGTCCGACCTACGACCGCGTTATGGGTGATAAGGTCGTAAAAGCTGGTGTTACCAATAAAGGTAAGCCTTTTGGTTTCATCAACGCTGAAAACGAGTGGGTTGGTTTTGATATGGATGTCGCCAAGGAGATTGCCAAGCGCGTCGGTGCCACCTTTGAGCCTGTTGTTGTGAACAACAAGACCCGTATCTCTTTTGTTCAGACCAATCCGCCTAAGGTTGATATGGTTTTGTCCAACATGACCCATAAGCGTGTACGTGATGAGAAGATTGACTTTTCTATCACCTACTTCTTCGACGGCCAGAAATTCCTCTCTAAAATTGGTGAGATAAAAGATCCCAAAGACCTGGCTGGCAAAAAAATCGGTTCCATGCAGGGTACGACCTCCATCGTTAACGCGAAAGCGTACTTAGAGAAGCTTGGTGATACTGATCCGCAGGTTACCGGTTATCAGAACGAAGTCGAGATGTTTGAAGCGTTGCGCTCAGGCCGTGTTCAGGCTATCTCCACCGACTCCACATTGTTGATTGCCCTTGCAGCTAAAGAGCCGGGAACCTATGAGCTGGTTGGTGAATTTATCTCCGATGAGCCCTACGGCATTGGTCTGCCGCAGGATGATTCCGCATGGCGTGATACCATCAACTTCACTCTTCAGGATATGTGGACAGACGGAACCTACATGGAGATTTACAACAAGTGGTTCGGTCCGGATACCGAGACCCCATTCCCGATGACTGAAAAAATCGAAATGTGGCCGTAATCGTCCGCCTACACTGATTTACTTCTTTTCCTTATCCCGGGGTCTCAAGCCCCGGGATTTGTGCGTTATTGGATGCCAATGCTGAATCATTATCTAAACAAGAGTTGGGTGCAGAATCTGCTGCTGGCCTCAATGCTGGGGCTGCTTGGATATTATTTCGGGTTCATTTTCCATTTCGATTACCAGTTTAACTGGAGCGTGCTGTATTCCGAGACAGAATATGGCAATATGGGGGAGATGCTGCTGAAGGGGTTGAACCTTACGATCAGCATTTCAGTGTATTCTGCCCTCATCGCCTTGGGGCTGGGAACGTTGTTTGGTCTGGGCCGATTATCCTCATTTAAGCCCGTGTATGGTTTTTCCACGGCCTACGTAGAATTTTTCCGAAATACACCGCTGCTGGTCCAGTTGTTTTTCTGGAATTTCGCTCTGCCTGCCGGTTTACCTGAAGAGGTGAAACTCAAACTCTTTGAGCTGGATTTCGAGTTCTGGGTGGCGACACTCGGGCTTGGAATCTACACCAGTTCCTTTATGGCAGAGATTATCCGCGCAGGTATCCAGTCTGTTCCGAAAGGTCTGCTGGAGGCGTCCTATTCATCCGGGCTTACCTTCAATCAGTCGCTTCGTAAAATCATTCTGCCACTTGCTTTTCGTGAGATTATTCCACCCCTCGGCAGTGAGTTCTTAAACAATATGAAGAACTCTTCACTGGCTATGACTGTCGGTGTTGCTGAGGTGTGCTGGTCAGCGCAGGAAGTTGAGGCGCTGACGTATGCAGGTTTTGAAGCGACCGCAGCAGCAACAGGTATATATCTTACACTGTCACTGATTATTGCTGCCATTTTAAACCTCGTAAATGCCAAATTAAAGATTGTCGGTAACGATGGTATGACCCTTACCCGTAAGATTGCTGATATTCTATTTTTGCCATTTATTGCTGTGACAGAGGTCTTTTCCAACTTTTTATGGCACCTGGGGCGGGCACCGGTTGATTCGAGAACTCTCTCACCGACTGCCGCAAGTTGGCTGAAATTCCGCATTGGCTGCTGGTCAGCCGTTGTTCTGTCCGCAAAAATTGTCTTTGTCGCTTTTCTTGTTGCTCTCGGATATCAGGTTTTTCTCGGGCTATCATCGTTCAACTATCAGGTAATCTGGGATAATCTTGTAGCATTGTTGATCTGGCGTTTTCCGAAGGGCGGCAGCAGCGAGGTTTTTATGGGCCTTGGTGGCCTTTCGATGTCGCTGATTATGGCGGTAATTTGTATTTCGGTGAGTTTTTTTATCGGGCTTGTTGTTGGTCTGGGACGTACTTCAAAGAACCGGGCAATTAAGATCCCCTGTCTCTTTTATATTGAGCTTATCCGTGGTAACCCGCTGATTATGGTAATTTTCTGGGTTTACTTTTTCCTGCCGCCGATGTTGAAAATTCAGCTCGATGTATTCTGGAGCGCAACACTGGCCATGACTATCTTTTTCGGAGCCTATATAGCCGAGATTGTCAGGGGTGGTATCGAAAATATTCCCCCGGGTCAGGTTGAAGCCGCGAAATCCACCGGGCTCAATTATTTTCACACCATGCGCAGGATCATATTACCACAGGCGTTGAAGCAGATGTTACCTGCGCTTGTCGGGCTTTTTATCGCAGCTTTTAAGGATACCTCTCTTGCGTACATTATCGGAGTAATGGAATTGACAACTGCAGCGTATTCCATTAACAACCGTCTTATGCTCTATCCGTTTGAGATCTATACCACAATTGCAGTTTTGTACTTTATATGCTGCTATATGATGAGTCTCTACGCACGAAGACTTGAGCGCAAGCTGAGCCCGGAAAGTGTCCGGCTAGCGATGTAGTGACGGCGTGAACCCGAAACAGGCGACTGGATAAAAGCTTTTCTGGTCGCCTGTTGATCTTCTGGCTCTGTTCAACTGAGCGACACTCTGTTTCGACCATCTCCTTTCGCTTTATACAGATGCTCATCAGCCTTGGCAACCATAGCATCAAGGGATTCCTGTAATTCGCAGCAGACACCGATACTTACTGTAATAGATATACACGTACCGCCGGTATCGATAGTCATAGATTCTATTTGCTTGCGCAGATGCTCAAAGAAAGAGATGAGAGCCAGTCTGCTCATTCCGGTCAGTAGCAGGCAGAATTCTTCCCCGCCGGTACGGGCAATAATTTCTACATCCCTGTAGAATTTCTGTAACAGGGCAGCAAGATGTTTAAGGGTCACATCCCCGAGTTCATGACCATATGTGTCATTTATCCGTTTGAAATGGTCAATATCGAGCATTGCAACGGCCAGTGGCGCGCGTTCGCGTACAGCCGCGCCAAAGAGTTTTTCGCCAAGATCGAAAAAATAGCGCCGATTATGCAGTCCAGTCAGGAAATCACGAATGACAGCTTCCTGCAAGGCATGGATGTGGGAAATGAGTTCGACATTCTGGTTGACACGGCAGTTGAATTCCTCGACCAGAAATGGTTTGGTAATAAAATCTGAAGCACCGTTTTTCATGAACTTCGCTGACAAGTTATTGCCGTCATGGGCAGAAATTCCGATGACTGCTATTTCGTTACGGCTGTATTTCTGCCGAATGGTTTTGGTGAGTTCAAAGCCGTCCATTTGCGGCATCATATAATCTGTGAGCACAATTCTGATGTCTGGGTATTGCTTGAGCATTTCCAGAGCCTGGACACCGTTTACTGCTTCGATCACCTGATACTGTTGAAGCTGCAGTAGATTTCTGGTCATGGTCCTGGCTGTTGCTGAGTCATCGACGACCAGAACCTGTGTATTGCGGTTCATATCAAGTCGACTGACCAGCGTGATAACATAATCAATACTCGAAGGATCATCTTTGGCTACATAATCGACCACCCTTTTGTGGATCATCAGTTCACGGGTGTCATCGCTGAACTGAGAAGTAAAAACGATTGAAGGGATATTATTTTCAAGTATGTAATCGACTATTTCTCCTCCCGGAGCGTCCGGCAGGTTCAGGTCGAGGATCGCCAGAAAGAATCTACCGGGGTCGAATTCCACCTGTTCTTTGGCTTTGGCCAAAGAGTCAGCAAGGGTAACATTGTAACCGTTTTTCTCAAGGCGACTTTTGAGTATGCGCGAGAACATCCGGGTGTCTTCTACCACCAACAGTTTGTTTGACATGAATCCTTCCGATATGTAGTTCTGGATTTCCAGAATACCTGCTTTGGGTCAGGACACCGGTCTGTACAGAAGTACAGAATAATGATAACACTCAGGTGCAGTATAGTTGCTATTGGTTCCGGGAGTCAAATTGGGCGTCTGAGGGAGAGAAAAGAAGATCTATTTCAGGTTATTACCTTTTTTTTTAATCAAGGCTGTTATATCCTTATAAGAAATGTGCTGGTACCAGTGAGACAAGCTTTCAAAATCATATAAACTTTAGGGAGTGTTGTATGGCACGGACTCGAATCCTTTTTCTCGTATGGTGCATGGTTGTGCTAACGGCAGGTTCCGCTGTTGCTGAAACAGTGGGAGCGAGACTCAAAGTGGTAACCTCAACTACTCAGATCGCTGATTTTGTGCGTCAGATTATGGGAGATAGAGCAGAGGTCGTCAGTGTTCTGGCCCCCGGAGCCGACCCGCACACCTATCAACCGACTCCCGATGATGTGAAGATCGTTTTACAGGCTGATATCTGTATTGAAAATGGTATTCATCTGGAAGGGAAGAGCTGGATGGCCACCTTGGCCAAAGATGCTGAAAAGCCGCTCGTGACAGCCACAGCCGGGCTTGAACCATTGCATATCGGCTCAGGTGATCAAACCATTATGGACCCGCATGCCTGGTTTTCACCACGAAACGTGGCACTGTATGTAAATAATATCATGAAGGCCGTCAGTGACTTCAATCCCGAGAATAGTGCTGAGTATCAGGCCCGCACCAAACTTTATCTGCAGCAGTTACGGGTACTGGATGCCTGGGTACGTGAACAGGTAAATCAGATCCCGCCGCAGCGGCGCATTTTGGTAACAACTCACGATGCTTTTAACTATTTCTGTCGCGAGTATAAATTTAATGAGAAAAATGATTTCCTCAGTATAGCACCGGTTGGCTGGTCGACAGGGGCGGAGGTGGGTGCCGGTATTACGCCTGAACGCCGTAAAATGGTCGTGCAGTCTATTCGGGAATCCGGTGCTCCCGCGATTTTTGTCGAGACTACCATTAACCCCAAACAGATTAGGGAAATTGCTCAGGAGACCGGCGTTGCTATTGGCGGCTCTCTCTATTCTGATTCCATGGGGCCTGCAGGAAGTGCCGGAGAGACTTATATCGGAATGATGCGGGAAAATGTCCTTCTCATTGTCAACGCGCTTAAATAAGGGGGCTGCATGCGATTTATTCTCACCATAATTATCTGGGTGGTGATTGTCGGAGGCCTCTGGTCGTATTCAAAGCAGCGGCAGATTGTCGAGGCTTCAATAGTTCGGCAGAACCCGACAATTGCCAAAGTAGAAGACGTCTATTCGCTTCTGTTGACCCCCACTTTTTCAATTGAACCTGATCCTTTCGCATTGCAGACTGAAAATACAGATGGGGCTGTGGAATTACGGCTGAACGGTATAACGATACCCGTGGATGCAGATAGCCTGCGAAGGGGAAAACCCTGGATTCTCGATAAGGTGGGCGGGTTGGTTGAAGGCCAGAATGAAATCTATGTGGAGGCAAGCCCTCCGATAAGTGAGAGCGATCTTGAACATGGTGTCAGGGTGCAGGTATTAAAAGGCGAAGTTGCAGCTGTCGATAGTACTCTCTGGAGCAAACAGGGATCACTGGTGTCAGGTACCATCCATTTTGAAATGAAGGCAAGAGATGACCAGCATGACCACTAATACTCAGAGATCAAACGCCATAGACGTGGAGCATCTTACTGTCAGTTATCACGCTCGTGCCGCTTTACTGGATGTCACAGTCGGAATAGAGCGGGATCAGCTGGTCGGTGTGATCGGGCCGAACGGTGCCGGAAAATCAACTTTTATCAAGGCGATCCTTGGCTTTGTGAAGCCTGATATCGGTACGGTTCAAATAAACGGTCAGAATGTGCAGAAAGTGAAAGGGCAGGTTGCTTATGTTCCTCAGCGTGGCGCGGTTGACTGGGACTTTCCTATTACGGTGCGTGAGGTTGCTTTAATGGGCAGATACCAGAAGATTCCCTGGTACACCAGTGCCAGGAAAAAGGATCGGGACGCAGCAATGGAAGCGTTGGAGATGGTACGCATGCAGGATTTTGCCGATCGTCAGATAGGTGAGCTTTCAGGTGGTCAGCAGCAGCGGGTATTTCTGGCAAGGGCACTCTCGCAAGGCAGTGATATTTTGCTGCTTGATGAACCTTTTGCAGGTGTTGACGCTGCAACAGAGCGCGCAATCCTTGACGTTCTGGGCAGAGCTAAGGGAGCCGGAAAAACTCTCGTAGTAGTGCATCATGATCTGGCTACAGCTGCTGAATACTTTGATAAACTCATACTCATCAAGCAACGGCTCTATGCGTATGGAACTCCTGAAGCTGTTCTGCAGGAGGAACTCCTCAGCAAAGTGTATGAAGGTCGGCTGCGAATATTCAGGGATCTTGTCAAGAAGGAGGCCAACTGATGTTTGAAGCCTTTACCGCTCCACTTACAGAGACGTATTTTCAAAAAGCCATGATCGGCGGCTCTATCGTTGCGGTCGTTGCCGGTGTGGTCGGTTGTCTTGTTGTGTTGCGCCGCATGGCTTTCCTGGGTGATGCCTTGTCTCATGCCATGATCGCCGGTGTAGCCGGTGGTTATCTGGTTATGAAGATGCTTTTTGGTTATGAAGCTCATGCACCTGGAATGCTGCTCGGTTCCCTGATTGCGGCGATCACCACGGTGGCGCTGATAAGCTTTGTATCCAGGGTTTCACGTATCAAGGAAGATACAACTATCGGCATCATGTATACAGGGATATTTGCACTCGGCGTCGTGGCTGTTTCCATTTTCCGTCACTATATCCATATCGATCTCATGCATTTTATAATGGGCGATATTCTCGGAGTGGCTGATACCGACCTCTGGGTGAGTGCTTTTACAGCTGTGATTGTGCTTTCAATTATTATTCTATTCTTCAGACATTTCCAGATTGCGACCTTTGATCCTGTAATGGCAGCCTCAATCGGTCTGCCGGTACTCTTTCTGGATTATGTACTCACGACATGTGTGTCGCTGGTTGTAGTAAGTGCGGTGAGTATGGTGGGAGTTATTCTGGTGGTGGGGTTGCTGATCACCCCAGCTGCAACAGCGTATCTGCTCAGTGACCGGCTTGACAGGATGATGATCCTCTCCGGCATCTTCGGAGTGACGAGTGTGGTCGGCGGTCTCTACCTTTGTGTCTGGCTTGATTCGGCAGGTGGTGGAGCGATTATGCTCTTTTGCACCTTTCAGTTTCTGGTGGTATTGGCAGTCGCTCCCAAGTATGGCCTGCTTGCCCGTTGGTTACGTCTGAAAAGACTTGTTCCGCAGCAGGTTGTGGAAGATGTGCTGACAACCATCCTGCGGCATGATGGAGTAACTCCGGTTTCTGTTATTCGCACGTATGTCGAAAGCAAGCACAAAGGCTTAAACAAGGCATTGCAACGCATGGTGCAGGATGGGATGCTGCTTGAATCTGAAGCAGGTTTTGAGCTGACTGAAGATGGCAGAAAGGAAGCGGATAAAGTGTTGCGTGCCCATAGACTCTGGGAAGCGTACCTGGCCCAGATCGGAACTCCCGAAGATAAACTGCACACTAAAGCGCACAAGCTTGAGCACATCCGAGAAGGCGGAACAGTGGCTTATCTTGATGAAAAGCTGGGGAACCCGCAGGAAGACCCGCATGGGAAGGCTATTCCATAAAATGATACAAGAGTAGAACCTTTTCTTAAGCTTAGTCGTTTTGAGTGGTGTGATATCTCTTATTTTGATGATATACTTCACAATTAAGGCACTTTTTCGTTAAGTTCTCATCACACCCGCCGCACTCTGCTGTCCGGGAGGTTGGTGGAATTTTCTGCTGGATGTTTGCTCTATAGTGACGAATTGCACTCTCTAGCTGTTCTATTGTTTTCCTGCTAACATTCTGGCCGCGTAAGTCATCAATGATGTGTGATATTGCAAGGCTGAAATCTTCATCAACTGCACGTGTAGCTTTCTCAAAATCTGTCATCGTCTGTCACCATATTGTAACGTTCTCAGCTCATGTGTTTTATGTGCGCTGAGAACGTTAAGGCTCGTGCACGTCGTGTTTTCAGGTAGAGAGAGCATGAGTGATTTGTGTTTTATCTTCTGGTCAGTAGCTATGCTCACCAAGTTCCACCTTTCCGCGAAATGTCCAGTATACCAGTGCTGTATATGAAAGCACCATCGGCATGCCGATGGCTACAATCAATAAACCGATTTTCTGTGTTAACTGGCTTGAAGCGCCATTGAAAATGGTGATGCTGTAGGCTGGGTTGCTTGTCGCCGGCAGTAAATCCGGAAACAGTGCCGCGCTGAACAGGAAGACAAGAGCGGCAATGGTCAGGCAACTGCTGATAAAGGCGTAGAATGGTTTCTTCTGTTTTATTGCCCGCAGGATATTGGCTATGGCTAGAATGTTCAGTATAGGGACGAGCCAGAGGACAGGGTATTCACCAAAATGCTGGAGAGAAGATGGTACAAAGAGTGTTGAATAGATGGTGACAAAGATAAAAAGCCCAAGGAACGCATAATAGGTTCCCTGCATCCAGCCAAACAGCCGATCCTGCAGCGCACCTTCCGTTTTCATGTAGAGATAGATTGCACCATGCATGGCAAGGAGTGCTACAGTGAGCAGGCCGACACTAATGCTGAAACCATTGAGCATATCGAGCATCGTTCCCTGATAATCGCCCAGTTCTGAAACGTCCAGCCCCTGCATGAGTGAGCCAACTGCCACGCCAAACAGCAGAGCGGCGAGGGTGGAACCGATAAAGAATAAAATATCCCAGAATGAGCGCCAGGCTGGACTGACTCGTTTTGAACGGAATTCCAATGATACAGCCCGAAAGATAAGGGCAAAGAGCAGCAGAACAAAGGGCAGGTAGAAAGCACTGAATATTGAGGCGTAGGCATTCGGGAACATAGCAAAGAGTGCACCACCAAATGTTACCAGCCACACTTCATTACCATCCCACAACGGACCGATGCTGTTCATGACCAATCGTCGTTCTGTATCTGTTTTTGCAACAAAAGGATGCAGGATACCGACACCGAGATCGAACCCGTCAAGGATGGCATATCCGATCAGCAGGATGTTCAGAATAACAAACCAGACTATGCAGAGCATTTCAGGACTCATACTGCACCCCCTTTTGCTGCTTCATCATTGAGGCGCGCATGTTGCCGGTCCACCGTGGCCTGCCGTATGCCATGCTCACCGATGCTACCGGCAGGTGGTAAGGGTTCGGGCCCGGTTCGAATCTTTCTGTCCAGAACCAGAATCCAGACGGCGGCCAGTGACAGGTAGAGAATAGTGAAGAGAATGAGTGAGGTTTGTGCTTCGGAAACACTCACAGCTGCACTTACTGAATCTGCTGTGCGCAAGCCTTGTGTTTCATCATACTGATAATAACCGTCCGGGCCGGTGATGAGATCGGATCCATCCTCATTCCAGACTATAGGTGGATGAACTGTCCAGGGTTGGCGTCCTACTTCTGCTGATATCCAGCCCGACTGGTTGGCGATTATGACAAAGCCGATAGCAAAGACAAAACTCCAGAGAATCCAGCGCTTTTCTGTAATAGTTTTGCGAATGTTGAAATAGAGGCCGAGTCCGCAGAGGCCGATCATCAGCCCGCCAAGGCCGACCATGGCTCGCCAGGAGAAGAAGGGGATCAGCAGTGGCGGTCGATCTTCGGGTTTAAAGCGATCAAGTCCTACAACCTGTTTGCTGAAGGTAAGATCATCAAAAACCATGAAGCTGAGGCCTCCAGGGACGCTGAGTTCGTAGTCAATGCGTTCTTCTTTAGCATTCGGCCAGCCGATAAGATTAAGATCAGCCGGTCCTGTTTTGAAATGTCCCTCAAAAGCTGCAAGTTTAGCCGGCTGGTACTTGTACATGTTCTGGGCCTGGGTATGGCCGTTCATACCAAGGCCCAGAGAAGCGGCAAGGCCGAAAAGCAGAGCACCATTAAAAGAGTGGCGGGCAAATTCCTTATGTTTATTACTGAGTATGTAATAGGCGGATATGGAGAGTATAAAAAAGGCGCCGACAGCAGCGCAACCAAGTAGTACATGACTGAGACGCTGAACAGTTGTGGGATTGAAAACCAGATCCCAGAAGTTGACAATTTCAGCACGGCGCTGGAGGACACCGTCAACAACCCAGGGAATCATGCCGGTGCTACCGTCAGGCAGAGTACCGGCGCGCAGGATATCGACAATATGATGCCCGGCAGGAGTTTGCTGCCAGCTGTTGGCGACCACAATCCAGACTGAAGAGAATACCGACCCCAGTGCAACCATATACATGCTGAACAGATATAAACCGGCACTGACCCGTTCCCGACCGAAGGCTACAACAGCCAGAAAACCAGATTCGAGGAAAAAGGCGAAAATCCCTTCTGCTGCCAGGGCTGAACCGAAAACATCACCGACAAATCGTGAATACGTAGCCCAGTTTGTACCAAACTGAAATTCCATGACGATGCCGCTGGAGACGCCGATGGCGAAGTTGAGCACAAAAATTTTGGTCCAGAACTGACAGGCGATGGCGAAAATAGGTTTTTTTGTCAGGTAATATCGGGTTTCAAGGTAAGCGAGAATAATTCCGAGACCGATGGTCAGTGGTGGGAAGATGTAATGAAACATAATGGTGAAAGCAAACTGCAGGCGCGACAACAGTACTACGTCCATATCGACTCCTCTGCGTTAGTTTCCGTCAGAAAACTACCATGTGGCCTGATATCAGCTTAAAATTTTTGGCAATAATCGGACACACACCTCAGTCTTGAATAACCTGCAGGCTTTTCAGATGGAAAAGAGTTGGTCGGATGCCCGAATGCTTGAGGCGTACAACACACCGAAAAAGTGCAGGATATTATATTTGATTCACTATAATCCTACCCTATTGATTGATTGAAGGCTAGCCCCGAATTTTCATGAGCTGTCTATATGTTTGAATAACGGATATTGCCTGTGTTTAATATATCGATAATTTGAGAGTTAGGGTGAATAAATGTTAGGGTGGTGAGGTGAAGTTTACCTTGCGTAGGTAAAAAGGGGGAATGATCGGCGCGTGACCATTCCCCCTAAGAAGAAACAGAGGTTGATATGGCAGAACAGGTTTAGCCTCGTTCTTCTTAACTGCTAAAAGATAAAAGACGCTTCAGTAATCAGCTTGTCGATGGATCGGCAATGCCGAGATCATCACTAACAGTTTTTGCTATCAGCAGAGCGGGTACTCTGGCAATGAGCCAGCAACAGAGCATAAACAGCGGAAGCAGAATCTGGAAAAATACGGGTGCGAGCCAGAGAAATACAATTGATTCATTCAAAGTAAACATGGTTGTCCCCCCTCAAGAACGTACTGGGAACCTGTTTGACTGAAAAAAAATCCAGAAGACTGTTCGACAATATCTTTTGTTTTATAAAAAATCAGATCTTTTCAAAAATAATCATCGCAAGATTAATTGCATGATTGCGCTTATATCTGGACAATTTTCGATTTTGATCAAATTTTTATTGCCGGACAAGATCAAATTGCGAAAAGAGGTCAGTATTTCGGTAAATCCTTAACGAATAGCAGGGCTATTGGCTTTCAGGTTTACGAAAATCTGTCCTCGATTTTCCAATTTCTCATGACGATCCCATAAGTCAGACAGGGCCCTGGCAGATCCAAATTGCTTGAGAATAAGAGCAGACTGCGGAAACACGGTGCATGGGTTCCTGCAACTCCTCAACCTTTGTCAGGATTCATGTGTATCATGTCGCTAAGTGCTTAACAATGGGTGAAACCTGCAGGGTGTAATAGGTATTAACACGTACTACAAAAAAGATTTTCTACTAAATGCAGCTTCTTGGCTGATGAGAGTCAAGTGACTATGTTGTTGAATTAATATGAAAAAAACTTGCAGGCGCATTTTTAGTCCTTGTGCTGACTTCCAGCTTGTGCAAATTCTGCATAAACTGGAAGTCCGTTTATAGAGATGGCTATTCGGTGGAACTCGCTGCAGATACTGCTATCTAATCTTTGTAAATCTATGATTCGTGATTGCCTGTCGAGCAGGTTAGGTCCATTTCTTCTATGTCAATCTTACCTCTCTAAGCAAGAGACAGTCCCTCCCCACGAAAATTTCACATACACGGGTAGTGGAAAATGCTACCAAAAGGGGAGCGCCGCCGAACGACCAAACAGCTTGATGTAGCAGGTTGCAGAGAGTACTACCAGGAACCTGACTGGTCCTGGTAGAGCAGATATACCAAGTCAGCATTGTGCCGCATTGTGCAATTCCACGCACAAATGCTGTTATCAGGAATGTACGTCCAAAGGCAATAGCTTGTTGCGAGCTACTTGTATCATGTTGTTCCCCGGCATACTCACTATAGAAAGCAGTTTGGAGCGGGAAAAAACTTCGGCGATGGAGTAATATTGCTCTTCTTGTCACCTCTGCGATGAACGACGGTGCTTTGGCATATTTCGAGTAGTTTCATCATGTTCGTGAGATAAATTTGCATAATTGGGAAATCTTTTGTTACTGTTTAAATAATGCCGATTTTTGTTAGAAGCCTTTCGTTAAGTATCAATCACCTTAAAGCTGAAATTGAGCCAGTCTTGGATGTGTATGAGACCTGAAAAGAAAATGACAGCTGATGCAGCCCAGCAACAGATGGCCATCAACAGAAGTGGTGTAATTCTTGTGGAACCCGGTGGCATGGTAGCGTGGTGTGATGGAGTTGCAGTAGAACTACTCGATCGTGATGTCAGAGGATTGTCATGGCAGGAATTAACGACTATTTTTCTTTCCGAATCTGACGAGGATGGTGCAGTTGAATCACTTGGTTGTGTAGACATATCTGCATTGCATCAACCTTTGACCAGATCTATTCGCCTTGATGAGAAATCTGGAGAAATACGAACACTGAATATTTGTATTGATCCTGTTCGGGAGCAGACTGATGATACGCTTTCGCGGATTGTCATAACCATTACCCCGGCGATAAGAGAAAATGTTGAAAAAACGGAACATGTGGATGTTGTTCCCGCTGCAGCGAATCCGGTCCCGGGTAAAGTTGACCCTGAGGTCTGCGGTATTGATCTGCATAGAGCCATACTACTGGCGACTCAGGCGGGGTTACTCATTTTTAACACCAATGGATTGATTCTTGATGCTAACCGTGAGGCTGCGAATTTTTTAGAAACAGATCCCGAGGAAATTACGCAACGGGTCATATATGATCTTTTGCAGGAAGACAGAGAACGTCTCTGGCAGTGTGCTGTGAGATTTGTCTTGCTGCACAGCCGCGAAAAGAGATTTGTGGAGACCAGAGGTTCACATCATTACCAGATTGATCTGCAACCGGTGAACGGTATTGATGGACAGATCGAGAAGGTGGTTGCGGTCATGAGGGATATTACAGCCCAGTGGGTCTGTGAGATCCGATACCGTGAGCTGTATAAAAGTATGGCTAAGGGTGTTGTGGTCTGTGAATCCCCAGATGGTACCGGTGAGTCATTTGTAATTAAAGATATGAATAGTTCGGGACTTGATATCTGTGACGTTCAGGATGTACAGGTAGTTGGCAGGGAGGTTGGTGACATACTGAGGGGTGTTGAAACGTCAGGTTTGCCAGCAGCAATGCAAAGAGTTCTGGTTTCAAGTGAAGCCGAGCACTGCACGGCTTCACTTGAACATGATGATGGCAAAAAATCCTGGCTGGATGCATATATTTTCACTCTTCCGAATAAAGAGCTGGTGGTAGTATTCGAAGATATTTCTTTAAAATATGAAACCGAGCAGGCATTGCGGAAAAGCAGAGGTGAATGGGAAAAAATATTTGATGCCTTAAGCGATATCATAATCATTCTGGATAAAGATATGCGCATAGTTCGGGCCAACAGGGCTGCTTATCGAATGTTTGATAAAAAGTTCGGTGCGTTGGTAGGGAAGAATTGCTATGAGGTTTTTCAGGGTTTCAACCAGCCTTGCCAGGGGTGTCCGGTACCTTCTACCAGCAAAGATTGCTGCATCCATCAGGGGGTGGTTTATAGTGACAGCATCGA
>JBFHGS010000024.1:0-32267 GCA_041582995.1 Desulfopila sp.
AATTGCGGCAGACCTGGCTCGTGAATGCAATACTCCTGTGGTCATCATGGCAAGCGGTACGCTGTGTCACAGTGAAGGTCTTGTTCGTCTTTCCCCTATCAAAAAAAGGGACAAGGTTGAGATCAAGGTTCCTCTGAAGAGTTTTAATACTCTTCCAGTAATCGCGCGTAAGAACTACAACCGGGTTATGGCAGAGCGCTTGCCTAAACTTATTGATATTGTAGAGAACAGTCCTCTGAACACCTGGGGAAAAGGTGCAGGGAAAATCGGTGTCATCACGTACGGTGTGAGCGATTTGATGGTGAGGGAAGTGAAGCAATCTCTTGGTGAAGATATTGATATACTCTCATTGGGTTTTACCTTTCCTCTGCCAATGAATTTGATTCGCAAATTCTATGAATCTATTGATGGTGATGTCTATGTAGTAGAAGATGGTTACCGGTATCTGCAGGAAGAGGTGCTTCGCGAGGGCCTGGCAGTAAAAGGCAAGGATGTTACAGCATCTCTTACAGAGTGGACGCCAGCAGATATTGCAACGCTTATAGGATACCCGGTTGAGCAGCTTGAGACTCCCGCTGTTCAGCCTCTGATGCGCCCACCAATGATTTGCCCGGGTTGCCCATATCGTCTTTTTGGTGAAACCGTTCGTAAAATGAAAAAACGCGGTAAGCTAGAGAGTGTGTTTGGTGATATCGGCTGTAACACGTTACTCTTTTTTATGGATGCGGTGGATACTAATCTCTGTATGGGTGCTTCTGAAGCTAACCGTTCAGGTTACGTTCTGGCCAACCCTGAAAAAGCTTCTAAATGCCTGAGTCTTCTTGGTGATGGAACCGAGACCCATAGTGGTCTCGCTGCAACAAGAAATGCGCTTTTTAGAAAGGTTCCCGGGGTGAAGGTTATTCTTGATAACAGTTGGACTGCAATGACAGGTGGTCAGCCGGGACCAACTTCCCCGGTAAACTTTGCAGGAGTAGAAAATACCTTCGATTTGCAAAAAACCCTTGCAGCTCATGGTGCAAAAGTTCTGGTAGCTGATGGATATGATAGAAAAGGTATCCAGAACGTTTTAAATGAATCACTCGCTGCAGCAGAGAATGGCGAATTCACGACTATAGTTATTACTGGTGTTTGTATTCGAAAGGTTCCTAAGTCTGCCCACGGAACTCAATTGCAAATTGATCGCGAACTCTGTGTTAAGTGCGGTATGTGTCAGATCTGTCCGGGGATTTTACTCGACAAAGAGGGCGCTCCGCATTTCAACAACAACTGTTCTGGCTGTATGAGCCAGCCTGCAGCATGTAGTCAAATGTGCCCTAAAGGTGCGATCTCTCCGATAGCTACAAAAGAAAGCGATGCGGCTGCAGCGCGGCCTGAGCTGTTTGTAGCACCGGAGAACATAGAAATGCCTGGCGCAAATGAAATTGCTCTTCCAGAAAAAATTGCTGTAGCAATTCGTGGCGTTGGTGGACAGGGCAACCTCTTTTTTGGAAAGGTTCTCACTCAAATGGCTTTTCTTGCTGGATACGGTGACACCAATGTTGTTAAGGGTGAAACGCATGGCATGGCCCAGATGGGTGGTCCCGTTATCTCAACATTCAGCTGCGGTAAGGTGTGTTCACCAAACTTACTACCAGGTACAGCTGATTGTCTCGTGACAATGGAAAAGAGTGAGATTCTGCGTCAGGGTTTTATTGATATGCTCAAACCCGGTGGTACGGTTCTGATGGCAAACACCAGAGTATTTCCATACGGTGTCGATGAAGACGAATATCCAACTGACACTGCCATTGAAAAGGTATTGGCTAACTATAAAATTGTTGAGGTCGATGTTCTTGCCGTTGCTCTGGAGCTCGGCGATGCCAGTGGAAGAAGTGCTAATGTTGTTATGATGGGGGCCCTGAGTAAGCTTGAACCATTCTGTGATTTCCCCGAAGAATTGTGGCTCAAGGCTTTAAAGAATGTCAGTCCTAAGCCTGCTATATGGGCTGCAAATTATGCAGCTTTTAATGCAGGGAAGAACTTGCTGTAATTTTGTAACGAAAAATATTCTGGTAATACATAGCAGCATATGAGAGGCCGGCTGCAGCAGAGTTAAAAAAAAAACTCTGCTGCAGCCGGTTACCTGGTTAAACGGTAACTGCAGACGGGATAGATAACTCCTTGATGCATTAAGCCTCAAGCCTGCAACTGTGTACATGTGTCCCATGTTCCGACAAGCACGGTTTCTTCCAGGTAAGCGAAAACTCCGCTAATCCGTCTATGCATGAAACTGCGATTGTTCAAAGATGGGGTGCCAGCGAGTAGTTACCTTAACAGTTATTCATAGTTATATTACAAGGCCATGACTCAAAAGATCACAACCCAAATTAATTTTGCTGAAATCACAGAGCTTTTCAAGACAGCTCAGCAAGAAGAACGCAACTTTCTATATGAATACGAGGTGTATAATCTGCTCGCCAGATCTGGCGCTGAGACACCACCCAAATCTATTCTGATTCCCCGTGGAGCCAGGCCTTCAGAAGAAGAACTGCTAGCTCTTCCAGGAGAAAAGGTTGTCCTTAAAATAGTTTCTCCTGCAATTATTCATAAAACAGAGGTTCAGGGCGTTCGAATTGTTGAAAAGGATCCTAATAAAATTCGTTCGGCAATTCGTAGAATGCTCTATGAAGTCCCGGAAAACTATGCTGCCTGGTGCCAGGCTAATCCCGACGGAGTGACCGACAAGTACCGTGGTCTCACCGGCGAAGCTCTTATCGCTTCAATCAGCCGGGATCTTCATGGGGTGCTCATGGTACAGTTCATGCCACCTGACTCCGGTGCCTTTGGTAATGAATTGATTGTTGGTCTGCGAAATACCAGAGAGTTTGGCATGATCATCAGCGCGGGCCTTGGTGGAACCGATACGGAACTCTATGCCAGGAGATTTCGCAAAGGCCAGGCCATTGTCGCTGCATCGTGCGAGCTTATCGACGGTGAAAGATTTTTCGAACTTTTCCGCAAAACCATTTCGTATAGAAAACTCGCAGGCCTCACCCGCGGGCAGCGTCGCATCGTGTCTGATGAACAGCTTATTGAATGCTTTAGCTCTTTTATTGAAATGGGCCGTATCTATTCTCTGGCAAACCCTGATGCAGAGTTTGTTATTGAGGAAATGGAGATCAATCCATATGCTTTTACTGACTTTCTGATGGTGCCTCTTGATGGCATGTGTAAGTTTTCACTGCCGCAAAGAATTGATAATCAGAGACCGGTCGCCAAGATAGATAACCTGCTTCATCCTCAAACCATCGGGCTTATAGGTGCTTCTGAAAAGCGTAAGAATTTCGGCCGTATTATTTTGGATAACGTCCTGGCTGCAGGCTATCAGAAAGAAGATGTCATCCTCATAAAGCCTGGTGTTGAACAAATCGATGGGGTGAAATGTGTACCTGATTTAAAATCCCTGCCAGTAAAGCTCGATCTCTTTGTCGTAGCAATTGGCGCGGAGCATGTCCCTGCACTTGTTGATGAAATAATTGAGTTGGATAGCGCCAATAGCGTAATGCTTATTCCTGGAGGCATGGGGGAAAACGAGCAGAGTAAAGAGCGTGCGGAACAGGTAATCCGAAAGATCAATGAGGTTCACACTACTGAAGGGGGAGGGCCTGTATTTCTGGGTGCAAATTGCATGGGTGTAATATCCCATCCCGGTAAGTATGACACCTGGTTTATCCCAGAGGAAAAACTTCCTAAAGATAGAGGAATACAACCTCATCGGGCGGCGCTTGTAAGCCAGAGCGGCGCATTTATGCTGCACAGGTCCAGTCAGTGTCCAGAACTTGCTCCGGCCTATCTGGTTTCAATGGGGAACCAGACTGATCTGACACTGGGAGACATGGTAAAATACTTTAAAGACTCCGACGAGGTTGACGTCATCGCAGTATACGCCGAAGGATTTAATGATCTGGACGGTCTTGAGTTTGCAAAAGCAGTGCGTGAGGCTGTGCTCGTCGGTAAAGAAGTACTGTTTTACAAGGCAGGTCGTACACCTGAGGGACAGACTGCGACCAGTGGCCATACAGCATCTCTTGCCGGTGACTATATGGTGTGTGAGAGCTGTATCCGTCAGGCTGGTGCCATTATAGCAAGGACATTTACTGAATTTCAGGATCTTTTTCTGCTCGCACAAAATATCAGTAACAAGAAGATCAAAGGCAATCGCCTCGTGGCACTGAGCGGAGCTGGTTTTGAGGCTGTTGGTATGGCAGATTCTATTCAGTCAGATGATTTTCAGATGCAACTGGCGAGTTATTCAGAAGCAACCAGGACAAAGGTCGCGCAGGTACTTCGTGACAAACGTCTTGATAAGCTTGTTTCTATTAATAATCCGCTCGATATCAACCCTTCCGCAGATGATGAAGCCCACGCTGAAATAGTTCGAATTATGAGCAGGGATGGAGCTGTTGATGCAATTGTCGTAGGTCTAGATCCTCTCTCTCCTGCTATGCATACACTTCTGGATACTCCTGTCCCTGCGTTTGATATGGGAGCGGAAAATGGGATTATTCCACTGCTCGTAGATGTTGTGAAGGAGAGTGAAGTGCCAATTGTCGCCGTTGTTGATGGTGGCAGATTGTACGACCCGTTTCGGGATGCTCTCCTTGCTCACGGGATTCCGACCTTTCCTGTATGTGACCGTGCTGTTGCCTCCCTTGCTCTCTACATAGAAAGTCGAATATATGCCGACACTGTTCGGGCGGGAATTACTCAGTAATTTATTGATATATTAAGAGAGTGAAGGACGCAACTCTTTCACTCATAGTGATTTTGTCATGAAAGATTCCAGTGTTTTGCCTTTAGGGCAGAAATTAGAGTTTAGAGTAAAACAGGCGGATGTTATTGCACTCGGTACAGTTGCTGTTGTTCTCGGATTTTTCGCAATTGTTCCTGGTGCACTTGCCGGCTTTAAGTACCTGAGTAAAGAATACGCCTACCTCATGAGTTTCGTGAAGTTTGGTGTACTTGCAACATTCGGGGAGTGCCTGGCTCTTAGAATAGTTGCCGGTACCTATAACAGGGAAGGGTTTGGAGTGCTTCCTAAGATGATAGTATGGGGTCTGCTAGGCATTGTAATTAAATTGGCTTTTGTTATTTTCGCCACAGGGGCACCACACGCTCTTGTATCGCTTGGTTTTGCCGTTGACCCGGGGAGTATTCAGAATGGTGATTTTGGCTCAAGATTAGTGACTGCCTTAAGTATCAGTGTTTCTCTCAACCTTATATTTGCACCAGTGATGATGACTCTGCATAAAATTACCGATCTGCACATTCAGGAAGGTGGTGGAAAAGTGGCTGTTCTTTTTACGCCAATTGATATTGCGGGGATTTTACAGAAAATTGATTGGCAGGTGATGTATCATTTTGTGTATAAAAAAACTCTTCCTCTCTTCTGGATACCTGCTCATACCATTACATTTCTGCTCCCCGGTGAATTTCAGATCCTTTTTGCAGCGGTACTTGGCATAGCTTTAGGGCTTATTCTTGCATTCGCGAGCGGTAAAAAAAAGTAATCTGCTTACCTCGCTTTCTCAGCAAGCATGGTGAGGTGTGAGGTGTGAGGGAGTGTACAACGATTTATGCTGCGACTCCTCAATATTAAAGAAAAGACTGTGATGTGTCGAGTTGGCTGCGACGAATGCAGTTCATGCCTTACTCTTCACACTTCACCTGTTTAGAAACGTGTATGCGGGAGACAAAAATGGCTGTACCTACAGCGCAAGACATGACGAGTAGAGGGGCTTTAAGTCGACCTGATGAGATTGTTGCTCTTATTAAAAGGAAAATTACATTCCAGGAGTATTTACCTGGTGATGTTCTACCTAAAGAAGAGACACTCGCACATACTTACTCCGTAAGTCGTGCCTGTATCCGTGAATGTCTTTCCATACTCAAGGCTCAAGGTTATTTGGAATCACGTAGGGGGAAAAATGGGGGCACCTTTGTCAAAAATATTCTGGAGTCAAGTGAGATAGATAATCTCTACGGTGATCTTGTACTCATGGGACAGATGCAGATTAGGGATCTGCTTAATGCAAGGTTACTGATTGAACCAGAGGCTGCAAGGGCAGCGGCTCTCAATGCCAAACCTGAAGACATCGATTTTTTGAGTGACTGCATGTTGCTCTCAAGGGATTCTGAGACGGTAGATGAACATATTGAGCATCATATTAGATTCCATAACGCCATTGGCCAGATCAGCGGTAATCCCTTTTATGCTATCTCAATTCGTAGCTTTATGAAGTTTACCCGGCTGTTTATGAAGGCTGTTGGAGAGCGTAACCCCGAAATCCATGACTCAAGGGACCATGAGGTTATTTTTTACGCCATTAAAAACAGACGTCCTGAGCTGGCCTTTGAAAAAATGTATGTACATAACTCCAAAACAAAGGAGAATATGATGGTGTTAGAGAAAATGTTTAAAGAATCAAGGTCATTGGGCAGGTAGCTGTTTCTGCAATAGGGTGACGCTCTTCTAAGAAGTATGAGAAAAGAAACGATATTCTCGGAGAAGTCCCCACGGTGTTGTCGTCATTAACGTGTTTGTCAGATGAATCATTTCTATGGGTGCGTTGAGAATATGTTTATGCAGAAAAGATGGGAATTTACTGGAGTATCAGGAAAAAAGTATACTTTTGAGGTATATCCTAAAAGTGCTCAGCTTCCTGCAACCGGCGGTATATACATCGTAACGTATTCTCATCCTCGTGGCCATTTGTCAGGTTTCCAGGTTAATACACTCTGCATGGGAGTGGCGAACAATCTGAATTCAACAATCGAAGATCTTAGGCAGCAGGAGAGTTTGGCGAAAGATTGCTGGAATTATACCTGCATACTGTGTCTTGATAATGCTGATTTACGGCATGAATGTTTTGACGACCTGCATGCAATCAACTCTATTCATAACTAAATGCTTGTCATATTGAAATGTATGACCACTGATCTGTGACGACGATGATATGTGAAGACGATTGTTCAGGTGGCGTAACCTCTGATTTTACCAGTGAACCACTTGTGGTTATCGTTGCTGGAATGTTACATGTTTAACAGATGTTGAGCGCAATAGAACCTTAACGGGTTGAGCAAGAAATAATTTCAAGGAAGGTTTTGGATTACAATGGTTGGAAATATACGGGGAAGCATTTTTATGACATGCTCTATGGCCGGCTTTGCCTTGGAGGATATGTTTATAAAAGCTGCATCCCGAACTCTACCCATAGGTCAAATATTGATTGTATTTGGCCTGGGAGGCACGTTGGCTTTTGTTGCACTCACAGTTAAGAGAAATGAACCGGTGCTTCATCGTGCGGTAGTATCCCGACCTCTTATAATACGTGCTGTTTGCGAGGTTATGGGACGTTTGTTTTTTATCCTTGCAATTGCGTTAACCCCTCTGTCAAGCGCTTCGGCAATCCTTCAGGCAACACCTCTGGTGGTAATTGGGGGAGCTGCCTTTTTCTTTGATGAAAACGTGGGGTGGCGGCGCTGGCTTGCTATCATTGTCGGTTTCTCAGGAGTACTAATGATACTCCGTCCGGGCCTTGCCGGTTTTGAACCGGCGTCGTGCTTCGCTGTCCTGGCCACGGTCGGTTTTGCTGGACGAGATCTGGCAACACGTGCCGCCCCGCCCGTGTTGTCACATATGCAATTAGGTGTATATGGATTCGTTATACTGATACCTACCGGCTTGATAATGCTGCCATTTACAGGAGGTGTTGTGTTTCCTGATACGCTGTCCGGTCTTATGGTTTTCGGGGCAATTTTTTGTGGTGCGCTGGCATATTATGCTCTAACTGTGGCAATGCGCACAGGAGAAGTGTCTGTGGTGACTCCGTTTCGATATACCCGTCTGGTTTTTGCACTTATTATCGGTGTTGTCATATTTTCAGAACGACCTGATGTTATAACCATATTTGGGAGTGTGATTGTCATACTCAGTGGCGTGTACTCCCTGCTCAGGAACAGGTTGCCAGGAGTAAAAGCAGAAATGCAGTATAGCAAGAGTGTTTCATCTGATTGCCCCTGAATTGCAGTTTATTCAGGGGCTGCTTTGTCAATCTGTTCCGGATTTGCTGATGCGTCATATATCGGGAAGTCTTTCTGTGCGATTGAGTATTCCGGGAATGTGTTTTGCTGAAAGATGCGTCACCATGATGCCGGAACCATCAGCGCTACTACACGATCACAATGCCTGAGTAGTAAGAATGAGCCTTCTGCCTTCGAGTATGATTTTGCCGGCACGCTTGAGAGCACTCATCGCTCTGGTGATACTCACACGATGTGCTCCGGTCAAAAAGCCCAGATCTTCATGTGTAAGGGGGAATTCAATCACGATACCTCGTGAGTTTTTGGCACCATGTTCTTTGGCGACATTGCAGAGAACTCTGTAAAGTCGTTCTTCGATATTTGTTACTGCCAGGCTGCCGACCTGACTTGTGAGCCAGGTAACTCTGTCACTTAAGTTTTTAATGACCTGAAGCCCTATCTTCGGATTGTTCATGACAAGTTCTTCAAATTGGCTTTTGCTGAACCCACAGGTCAAGGTGTCTTCCAGGCAGATGGCACTTACCGGATACTGCGCATCTTCTGAAAAACTGTTTTCTCCAACAAAATCTCCGCCTTTGCGAATATCCAGAGTCAGCTCGCTGCCATCCTCAAAAACTTTTTCAAGTTTGACGCGACCACCTTTTATGAGGAAGAGTTCATCGGCAGGGTCGGATTGCAGGAACAGAATTTCACCCTTCGTTCTTTTCTTGCGAGTTGCTGTTTTGATTAATGCCGACAAATCGGATTCCGCAAGATTTCCGAACATCCATAACTGTCCGAGGCAGATTTCTGACAGTTGTATATCCGGCCCTGCAACTTCTTGACATAGACAACCCATGTTGATCTCTCCTATCAGATTCTTTCAGCGCAAGCCATTGCCCATGTGCGGGGAGGCTGCTTTGTACGTGTTGAGGGGTGATGGGTCGGCCTCATCGGCTACAGGGTCTTCGTTTGCTTCCCGGCGTGCCAAATATTTTTCAACCAGATGGAAATCGGTACCGGGGTGCTCTGTGAAGGTAACATATTGTTTTTCTGCGCCGACATTAAAATTGCTTTCTGCAATAGTCAAGTCGTACTTGCCGTATTCTTCTATTGAAACGGCGATATGATCTGTTCCTGTATTCATTATTTCAGCAAGAGCATCACGTATTTCCGTTGCAAATTGTGCTTTGATCGGACTTTCGACTTTTTGATTAATTTCAAACTGTAAATATGGCACCGTAAACACCAGGAGTGTAAAAAAGCCTTTCAAATAAAGACATACAGACACTATTCCTGGTAAAAAAACAGTTGTATCCTTTTGCCAGACTCGGTGGGATGCAACCATCGCACAGAGGGGACGTGACCTGGAAGGCTGTGCATGGCCTTTGCAAAATTACGTACCCTCATTATGCTGTTCACCAAGCTCCGGTACGGTTATGGAATATTGAAGCGAAATGAACTTTATATATTCTGCTGCTCAACCATATCCTGGAACTTTTCTACTGGGGCACCAAGTGAATCTGCCATACGATCCATAAAGTTGAACAGGGCGGTAACAGCAACGGTCTCAAATATCTCGTCGTCTGTACATCCTATAGCTTTAAGTTCATCTACTGTTCCGCTATGAATTTTAGAAGGTTCGTTGTTTATTTTACCTGAATATTTCAGGAGTGATTTCGTTTTTGTATCAATTAATGTGCTGTTGTCGATATCATCGAGAATGCTCTGAACTTCTTTCCTTGTGAATCCCTGCGCCATGACCATGGCACTGTGTGCATCCACTCAGTATTCGCAGGAGTTAAGCTTTGAAATGTATGCGGCAATCAGTTCCTTGGTTGAGCGGGGCAGGGCATAGGTCTGAAACATTAAACGATCTACATATACGACAAGCGGGGCGAGGAGATCCGGCCGTATACTCTGGGCCATGAAAATCTTGGGTACTGTCTGAAACATCGACAGCAGGTGATTGTACGACTCTTTGAGTCGTGGATCGGCTTGATCCGGTTCTGTTACATTAATAAAGTAGCTCAAGTGCTATACCTCCTATGATGCAAGTGATTTGATAAAGTCTATAATATCCTGTGGTTCCGGCCGTGTAGTGTGGTCAGGATGCACCTCCGTATTTCTGATAATGCCGTTTCTGTCGACAAGGAATCTTCCGGACATAGGTAGTTCCCATGAATTGTTACCATTAAATCGTTCAAGGTCGATGCCGAAGCTGAGATACACCTCTTTCAGTTTTTCAGGCAGAGGAAAGGGCAGCCCAAGTTGTTGGGCATATGCGTTATCCGTATCCATGAGCACCGGAAAGGTGAGTCCGTTCTTTTTTACAACCTGCTTGGTATATTTGTTCAGTTGAGGAGAGATGGCGATAAGCGAGCCACCCAGTTTCAGAATCTGAGAGTAGATTTCCTGTAGAGCTTCCAGCTCTACATTGCAGTATGGTCACCAGATACCACGGTAAAAACTGATAGCCAGAGGTCCTTTGTCGAGAAGGGCTTTAGAATTGATAAGATTACCATTCTCGTCAGGAAGCGTGAAGTCGGGCAGGGACTCTCCCGCCTTGATTGCCCGGTCGGCGATTCCAGACTGCACCAGCTTTTCTGTTTCTCCCAATAGGACGGCAACTATTTCGGGGGGGCTGGTTGCGATCGATTCCTGTTTCATTGCACTGAGTTTTTCCTGTAACTTCATTTCGTTCTCCGTTGCTAAGTGTCCTGAGTAAGAGAAAGTAGTTGGTCGTATATTGCGAACAGGACATCATCGTCGTTTAAGATGTTTGCTCAAAGTGTGTCCTGATAGATTCAAATTCAATTCAACTTGAATGAGTGTTCAAGATATGTCGTGTGGCCCTGGTTGTCAAATTTTGTTTTGAAAAGGTTGATCAAGGTGAGACATAAGGAGTGAAGATCCGGGCGTGAACTGCATCCGTCAAAAATTTGCCTATGTGGCAGCATCTTCGTTGTTTGTAGCCCAAAAAGACACTCTGGTTTGTATACTCTTTACACGAAAAGCCTAACGCTCCACTGTTCCTGTTGATAAAGAGGGGCAATCAGACCATGCTCACTGGTTGCTTGTCAGGCCAGGCACTTCCTTCGTCTGTGCAGGAAATCTTTCTGTTTTTCAGTTATATCTCCAACATTTTCATACATCCATTGCACGTCTCCCGAAGAAATTGCAGTTTGAGCTTCAGGAGAAAGATTCAAGTGCGTTAATGCTGAACATCCGTTTTCCAGAAGTTCCAACCAAACATCATGATGATTGGCTATACTCGTGAGTATTCGCCTTATAGTGGATGCTTGCTCAACGTTTGTCTTGTCTGGTCTCATTGTTTTCTCTTACTTTATGGGTAACTACTCACTTGGTGGTTAACAGCTTGAATTGTTGAGATTAAAATCTGTAGCTGCGCCCCGGCAAGGGTTCTGGTTATCTGCTTTTTGATTCCTGCTCTCACTGTAGCAGGGTTGGTCCGGGTGTGTTGTAGCGGTTGTTACAGGATGTATTTTTTCGTGAGGGGCAAGGTGGTTTTCTCATTAGGTCAGGCCACGACCCGGCAGAAGGTTTCATTTCATAACGTACCCGATGGTACGACTGTTTCTGAGATATGCACTGTGTGGAATTGAGATGGTGAAATCACTTTTTATTTTATGATTTCGGTTTGTTCTGCACGTGAAGAATAATCAACATCAACCCAAGCATCTCAGTTTTTAAAGGTGTGGTGACCTGGTCCTGGGCAGACTAACACCTCTTTTTAGTAACCAATTTTGCTCATGTGTTGCTTTGGTCTTCATGTTCAGTTGCATCCAGATAGCGCTCGACATGCTGAACAACCACGTATCAGGTTCCGGCCGCAACGTATCCGGGGAGTACAGCGGTGATGTTTGATGGTACTCATCGATAACACCTTTTATCAGAGCAATATTACCAGTCACCACTCGATATGGATACCGCTGCGGTGACTGGTATGTTCTGCCTGGTAATGGATCTTGAAGGGAGTTTACGCCTCACCAGATCAATCTGAAATTTAAGGGTAATCAGATTTTAGTTTGTGAGAGCCAGAAGTTCCTGCACGACATCTTTCGGTTCTTTCCGCAGCGTGTAATCCGTATCAACAAATGCACTGGAAATAGTACCGTCTTTCGTAATGATAAAGGTGGCTGCGAGAGGCAGGTCGAATTGCCCTTTACCGTTGTGTTTTTCAATTTCTATCCCAAAACTTTCATATATTGGCCGCAGTTCTTCGGGGAGTGTGAATATGAGGCCGAGTTCCCGTGCATAATTGGAGTTCACATCTGAGAGCACTTCAAAGCCCAGTTCATTTTTCTCAGTTGTCGACATGGATGCATCAGGAAGTTCAGGAGTGATTGCCACAAGCGTTGCCCCTGCTGCTTGTATATCCTCAAGAGCCGCTTGGTAAGCACGAAGTTCAAGGTTGCAATATGGGCACCAGCCACCGCGGTAAAAGGTGACGACGACAGGCCCGTTTTCTAAGAGTTTATCAAGTCTTTGTTCTTTTCCGACTTGATTTGACAGGATGAAATTACGTAATTTTTCACCTATCTTTGGTGCCTTTGCCACAAGATCGGAATCATGCAACTTCCGGGTAGCATTCATCATGATTTCTTTAATAGCTGCAGGCTTTTGGGCAAAGCTTTCTTCCTTGTATTTCGCAAGTTGTTCTGCAAGGGACATGGTGTTCTCCTGTTAAAAGTATTGAAAATTAATCTATAGTTTGTGTGGATATATACGCCTTAACTTGAACGTACATTCAAAATAGGTAGCACGAGCATGGTTGTCAATGTTTAACTTGAATGAACGTTCAAGGATATTGGCGTGGAGGCCGGATAGTGTCAGTGAAGGAACATCGACAGGCACTATTCTTGTATATCTAGCCGGAACTCTGTCGTATAGGAGTGTGCAAAGTATAGATCAAAGGAAACTATTCACGGGATACATACCCCGTGATGTATTATGCCCCACACCTGTAACTGATTACAGATGTACTATATTTGGACAAGCACGGTTTCTCGCTGGTAAGGGAGGATTCCGATAGCCTGTTTATGCAGGAAACTGCGAACGTTCAAAGGCGGGTTGCCTGTGAGCTCAGTTACGAAAAATCTTTTCTTGCGTAATCCACGTATCGATTGCGGCCATACACGCAGGAAGAGCCTTACCAATAAAGACCAGATGATCTGATTCATGTATTTCGGTGTATGTGCCATTAGTGAATTTTTTAGCAGTTGTGCGGGGGATCCGGGGATTAATGATATTGTCATGTGTTGCCCCAATGGCCAGAACTGGTGTGGTAATTGCCGCATAATCAACCGTTGCGGCTTTTCTACGATCTAACCATGGGAAAGCGAATTCACAGTATGCTCGCCCTGACTCTGCAACCAATACAGCGAAGTGTTTACGGGCTTCACTTTCAGGCTGCATGTTTGCGCAGGCGTTGGAGTACTGTTCCCAGCGCGGAATTATGGGCTTTGCCCACGGACGGAATTGAAAGAAGTGAGGCGCGAATATTTTTACTGTTTTCGGATAGTAGGCAAACGTCCCGGCAGCCGGAGCCGGAGTTGCGGCAACCACTCCTGCGTTGGCAGTTCTGGCTGCAACTAATTGAGCGAGTAACCCCCCCATGGAATGGCCTATTAGGAGAGGCGGAGAATCCAGTGATTCTGCGTAGTCTATTATATCACGTGTGTAGTCAAGAAGACTGAGGGATGCAATTTTACCGGCGCCTTCCATAAGGGGAAGTTCATGGTGCCTGAGTACCGGTGTATGAACTGTGTAGCCACGAACCTCAAATTCAGTTCTTGCTTCATTCCAGAAGATATCAGTGTGCCAACTGCCATGAATAAGTACAACATTTCTGGAGGTAGCCATGAATCATTCCCTTGCGTTTTTTCATTACTATATCTGATTGCCCCTGAAGTTCAGCTTGATCAACTAAGGCGTAAGGAGCGAAGGGTGAGACGAGAACTGAATTCGTCAATGCTACCCCATTCTTGCTGAAAAAACTACCGAGGTTGCTCAGGAGTACTCCCAAAAAAGATGCTGGATGACGGCGGTAGTATGAAAACTGAATAGTCGTCTATATCGATTGCATAATCATTGTAGCAGTGCGTACTGATTTTCGTAACCTGTTAATGAAAGAGATGTATCTGTAAGCAGTTTTGGAGGGTGTGATGTAACCGCCTTTCAGGATCAGTTTTTATCGTTAGTTCAGATGTTGTAACAGGAGTTACAACATGCAGAATGACGATCTTGTACATTCATGGAGAAATGAGCCGGTTTAAACAGACGGGAATCTTGTCAATAAAAAGATGGTCGTTTGATATATGAATCAACCAGCGAAATATTCATCGAAATCAAACATGTATCTGTGAAAAATCTTCAAGGTATTACGCAGTAGGAAAAAACTATGATATGTCATGCAGACTGTAAAGAAACCAGATGTAAAGATAGTGTGAAAAATACAGAACAAGAGCAGCTCTCAACTACTGTCAATTTTGCAGACCTTACTACTGGCGAATTGGCCGGTAAAGATGATCTGTTTATGCAGTTTAGAGCTGAATACAACCGGATGCAAATCCGATATATTCAGGATCACGCGAGACAAGGGCAGGGTGTCGGCAGATTGAGTGATCTCCAGTCAGAGGAAATCTTCGCTCTGTTGTGTGATTTTGTGTCTGGGAAAGAGAGAAGAGGAAACATTGATGGCAGAGAGATTTCTGATCTCTTGCGCCTGGCAATAAAAGACCTCATAGCATGCTATCTTGCCGGGTTTTCTACCCAGAAGAATACATCAATTGATGTATCTGAACTGTACGATTGGTTCTGGGGGCAAACCTTAGCAGCTCGTGTTATCAGCGAGGTGAGAAACGTTTGCATGAAACATCCAAGGGACGACGTAAGATTTTTAGGAATTGCGCAGCTTATCCCTTTAAACCAAATGTACCGTTTTACTCATTCGTGCGGTGGTGACGAATGAGATAGAACGTATTCCCGGCGATCGGTCTGATACATTGACCAACGGTATTCGCCGGGATATCTATCCCGCCTTGCTACATTGTCGCAAGGCGAAGATCTCTTGATGATTTGAAGGAATTGATCAGTACGTTTGAGGTGTTTTGCCATCTAAGCTACCAAGAACGCTATACATTGCTGGTCTTCTATCTCTAAATAATCCCCAACCTGCACGCATGTTTTCTATTTCTTGAAAATCAAAACCGGCAATTTTAATATCTTCATGCTCCCTGTCGCATTGCACCAATATTTCACCGGTATTTCCGGTAATAAATGAGCTACCATAAAAGGTAATTTCAATGCCTTGATCTTCTTCTCTGCCAATACGATTTGAAGCACAGACAGGGATAAGGTTGGCTGCGGAATGACCTTGCATGGTTCTCTGCCAATGTGGTTGCGAATCATAGCCTGGCATCTTCGGTTCTGAGCCAATAGCTGTTGGGTACAGGAGGATATCCGCCCCTAACAGGGCCATACTGCGGGCAGCCTCTGGAAACCACTGGTCCCAGCAGATGCCCAGACCGATATTTCCGTACTTCGTATTCCACACTCTAAAGCCGGTATCGCCCGGACTGAAATAATATTTTTCTTCATAGCCAGGCCCCTGAGGTATATGGGTTTTACGATATACCCCGAGAAGAGTGCCATCGGCATCGAGCATTGCCATGGAATTGAAATAGGCTTTGCCGGCCTTTTCAAAAAAGCTAATAGGTAATACAACCTCAAGCTCTTTTGCCAAAAGACTAAAGTGTTGTAAGAGCTTACTCGTCAGAAGTTCCTGTGCCAGAGAAAAATAGTTGAAATCTTCAACCTTGCAAAAATATGGTCCGGCAAAAAGCTCTTGCAGGAGTATTATCCTGGCACCCTTTGCCGCTGCACGGCGAACAATATCTTCTGCTCGCCGCACATTTGTTTCATAATCATCTGAACAGGCCATTTGGCTAACAGCAACTTTCACGTTTCT
This sequence comes from Desulfopila sp., assembly GCA_041582995.1. Lineage (GTDB taxonomy): Bacteria > Desulfobacterota > Desulfobulbia > Desulfobulbales > Desulfocapsaceae > Desulfopila. The sequence continues at coordinate 16,058 of JBFHGS010000024.1, forward strand.
CATTTTATCAATCCTGTCGTTTAACTTAGAACGGTGGCAGGGCAAGGCCTTGTGGTTGTTGCTGAGTAATACAATGAATACCTCCGCCTCCTGCAAAGAGTGTCAACGAAGGTATTTGAATTATCGTTCTTTCAGGGAACAGATTCTGCATAATTTCTTTTGCCCTGTCATCTGCTTCATCATCAAAGGATGACATGATAACGGCACCATTTGGCATGTAGAAATTGATATAGGAAAGATCCATTCGTGTGCCATTATAGAACTTGGCTCTTGGCTGTGGAATCTCGTGGATCTCTATTGTTCTTCCTCTTGAATCCACGGCTCCCCGGAGTCTTTTTCTCGCATCTTCTGTTACAATAAAGTTGGGGTCATCCGGATCTGTACAGCTATGAAGGAGGATAAGACCGGGGCGGGCAAAGGTAGCAAGAATATCGACATGACCTGTGGTTTCATCACCTTCCAGGCCGTTGCCAAGCCATAGTGTTTTCTCGATCCCTAAATACGCACGAAAAAGTTTCTCAAAGTCAGTCTTTGTCATTCCTGCATTGCGTTTAGGATCAAACAGACATTGTTCGGTGGTAATGAGAGTACCCTCGCCATCAACGTGTATAGAACCACCTTCGAGAATAAAGGGGGCCACATATCGTCTCATGGCAAGTGAACGAAGAATTTCGGTGGCCATGCCGTCATCGCATGGTCCGGTTATGGGATAATGTCCCCAACCGCTGAACATCCAGTCGATACCGGCAACATTGGAATAATCATCACGGACAAAGGTGGGTGCGCTATCTCTTGCCCATGAATCAAAACAGGTTCCGGGGACCAGAGTCACAAACTCACCACAAAATTTCTGAGCCTCTGACCATTGCCCCTCATTCACCAGCATATAGACCGTTTCAAATTTAGAAATGGCTTCGGCAATCTGTGAGTAGGTTTGTTTGGCTTCCTGTATTACTCCTTTAAAACATTCCTCAGAACAGGGCCATACCATCCAACAGGCGTCATGTTTTTCCCATTCAGCAACCATTTTCAACCCATCGCTCTGAGGAGTACGAACCGGGATGGAGTAGAAGCCATTTGGAGGGGTACCGGCTAAAGGGTGCATCCCTTCTATTTCGATAAGCTTATTCATTGTAATTGTTCATTCATAGAGAGGACGAGCAGGGCGCATAGTCCCCGCTCGTAAATATCCATAATCATGACACCAGTAATCAGTTATCAGACAGGTTTCTAGAGGGTGGTGTTAATCATCACATGCTTGGTCACAAGGTAGTCTCCCATAGCTTCAGCGGAGAGATCTTTGCCAAAGCCGGATTGTTTAAAACCGCCGTGAGGAGCCTCTGATACCAGGGGAAGATGATCATTAACCCACACACAACCAAATTCAAGAGCCTTGGAGACGCGCATACTACGGGCCACATCATGAGTGAACACGGAGGATGCCAGGCCAAAAACACAATCATTGGCCATGGCCAGGGCTTCAGCTTCCTCTTTAAAGGTCTGGATGGTTATAACTGGACCAAAAACTTCCTTCTGAACAATTTCAGAGTCCTGTCTTACATTGTCTATAACCGTAGGCTTGTAGAAGTTTCCAGGCCCATCCACAGGTTCGCCGCCACAAAGAATGCGGGCGCCAGCTTCTTTTGCACGTTTGACGAAGCCGTCCACAGACTCGAGATGAGATGCGGAAATCATTGGTCCCATCTGGGTCTCGCTATTAAACGGGTCACCGACTTTTACCGATTCCATGGCGGCAACCAGGGCTTCCCGAACAGCATCCACGCACGATTCATGGCATATAACACGGGTGGCGGCTGTACAATCCTGCCCGGAGTTACAGAAAGCACCGAGAGACACTTTTTCGGCAACGAGTGCGGGAGATGCGTCTGCAAAAACCAGAACGGGTGCCTTGCCGCCAAGCTCAAGATGTACCCGTTTGATAGAATCAGCAGCACTTCGCATGATAGCCGATCCGGTGCTGGTTGCTCCGGTTACTGAGATCATACGGACATCTTTATGGCTGACAATTTCAGGCCCAATACTGCCTGTTATAACATTGACCACACCATCGGGAATGCCGGCTTTTTTGCAAAGTTCTCCCAGCATAAGAGAGGTCCTTGGGGTGAGTGACGCCGGTTTGAGTACGGTGGTACAACCAGCGGCTAAAGCCGGACCGATTTTCCAGATGGCCATAAGAAGCGGATAATTCCAGGGTGCAATCTGGCCAACCACACCCACTGGCTCACGCCTGTAAATAGAGGTATACCCGTCGGCATATTCACCTGCATGGTGTCCACCATTTTCACGTGCGATACTTGCAAAAAACCTCAAATTATCAATGCAAAACGGTAAATCAGCGCCAAGGCTTAGAAACTCATACGGTTTGCCGGTATCTTCACTCTCAATACGGGCCAGTTCTTTGATGTTTTCTTCCACTAAGTCAGCAAGCTTCCATAATAACTTGCCTCTTTTTGCCGGCGTCATCCCGCTCCAGACAGGAAACGCTGCTTTTGCTGCTGCAACCGCCTTATCAACATCTTTGCTTCCTGCTTTGGCTACTTTGGCAACAACCTCTCCAGTTGCCGGGTTTTCTACCTCAAAAACTCCGGCATCACCATCAGCCCACTCACCATTAATCCACAGTTTCATATTCTCCCTCCTGTAGTAATAGTCCCTCAATCACCAATTGAGGGACATGACAAAACTACGCCTTAATTTCCTTAATAACATCTTCCATAGTTGTCAGAGCTTTATCGAGGGTTTCCATTGGAATATTCAGGGCCGGCTCGAAACGTATACACTTCGCATTGGTAAGAGTTCCTGCAGTGAGAATTCCTCTGGCAAAGAGACCGGAAGCCAGCTGATAGCCCATTTCATCTGAAACAAATTCCATACCGATGAGTAGACCTTTGCCTGTTATCTTGTGTAGTATTCCAGGGTATTTGTCTTTCAGTTCATTGAGTCTTGCCGTGGCATATTCGCCTTTTTTCTTAGCCTGAGCTGGAAGGTCTTCTTCCTGCATCACCGTAATTGCTGCAAGGGCTGCGGCACAGGCGATAGGATTACCACCGGTTGTGGTGGTATGCATGAATGGATTAGGCTCCATTACATTCCAGATTTTAGCAGTGGAGAAGAAGCCGGACATAGGTACAACACCTCCACCCAGAGCTTTACCAAAACACATGATATCCGGTGCAACGCCCCAGTGATCAACACCAAAAATCTCTCCTGTGCGACCAAACCCGGTCTGAACTTCATCAGCTATCAAGAGTACGCCATACTTATCGCAAAGCTCCCGCAGACGTGGCCAGAAATCATCAGGTGGTACAATAGCTCCCGCTTCTCCCTGAATCGGTTCGGCGATAACACCAGCAACACCGTTACCGACCATGGCATTTGCTTCAAGCAGTCTTTCTACCGCATCGGCATCACCAAAAGGAGCATGCTGGACACCTTCAAGGAGTGGGAGAAGAGGTGCGCGATAATCGCTTTTACCCATGAGGGATAGAGAGCCCAGAGTCTTACCATGGAATCCCTTGAGCATTGAAATGAAGCCTTTTTTACCTGTGTAAAATTTGGCAAGCTTCATTGCTCCTTCAACAGCTTCGGTACCTGAGTTAGCAAAGAAACCATACTGAATATCACCGGGAGTGATCAGGCCGATCACCTGAGCGAGTTTAGCCCGTAAAGGATCAAGCATTTCCTGACTATACTGAGGGCTTCGATCCAGCTGGGCTTTTACCGCCTCAACAATCTTAGGGTGACGAATGCCGTAAGAATAGAGACCGAAGCCTCCGAGTAAATCGATGTACTCACGGCCAAGGATATCGACAAGCTTTGAACCCTGTCCAGTCCACTCAGTCACAGCAAAGCTTTCTTCTTCGGTTACTGATTTGCGGTATTCCAAAAAGCCTTTATTGACGTGATTGCGGAAGTTCTCCACTGTTTCGGTGGCGACCATTTCACGCTCTTCACGAGTGATTTCGCTATCTTTTTTACGTATTAAATCAACATATTTATTCGCTTCTGCAAATGCTTTTGCGATATCTCTGCTCATGTACTTCTCCATTGTTATTTTTATAGTTCTTCTGTTGTGTAAAGACGGCCTTTGGCAAAGACGCGTTCAATAGTAATTGTTGAAATTTCTTCTGGTGGCAGACTAAACGGATCCTGATCGAGGACTATGAATTCTGCCTTCATTCCTGTTTTGAGACATCCACGTTCATGTTCTTCAAAAACGCTATAAGCCGCAGAGGTCGTAAACATATGCAAAGCCTCGGTCAGGCTCACCCGCTCAGGCTCATACGGATGACATACAGCTGCCTGGATACCTGAGAGAGGGTCATAGGGTGTTACCGGAGAATCCGAGCCTCCACAGATTGTAACCCCTGCGTCAAGGATGGTTCGGTAAGGGTGCAATCGCTTATGCCTACTGGGTCCGAGCATGGCCCCAAATACACTTTGGTCCTTCATGAGATACGGGAAAAACGCCGGTTGCATGGAGGCAATTATTCCAGCTTTGGCCATTCGCTCAATCTGGCTGTAGGTCGGTACTTCAAAATGCTCTATACGGTGGCGGTGATTTTCACGGGGATATAAAGCAAGAGCCTTTTCCATGGAATGAAGGACCTGTTCAATGGAACGATCAGCCTCGCAATGTACGGCCACCTGCAGTCCCTGACGGTGGGCTTCAATGACAAAATCATCCATCTCCTCCTGAGTGTAGGTCAGAGCGCCGTAGTTATCAGGTTGATTACAGTATGGCTCAAAGAGTGCCGCTGTATAACAATCAATAGCTCCGTCGGCAAAAACACAGCCACCTATACGACTGAGATCAAGTTTGGTGCTTGCAGTGATATCAAGGGTTTGGTTCCAGAATACAGTATGGACAGGTAAGGAACTCCTGTTCTGGTGGAAGAGTAGAGATCTATGCTCCTGTCCTTCCTTACCTTCAAGGCAATGAAGGCTGGTGATTCCTCTTTTAAGGGCTGCCCGGGCCGCCAGTTCGTAGCCCTGTATGATAGTCTCTTCGGGCATGATCTTATCGATCTGAGGTAATGCTACCTTAAAGGAGGCCGGGTCGCGGACAACCCCTGTAACTTCACTGTCTTCTACATCAACACCTTCCATTCCAGCCTTAATACCAAGAGATTCAATACCCAGGGTATTAAGAGACAGGAAATGGAGAGTGGTATGTATGAGAGCTACGGGAGAATCCGCGCAGACTGTGTCAAGTTCTGCAGCCGTAGGCATACGGTTTTCTGCTAAGTTTTGATCAAAAAGGCAGTAGGCTAAGACCCACTCTCCTTCAGCGACCTTGTTGCGTTGTTCCCGGACACGGGCAAAAACATCATCAAAATTTGTACAGGATGTAAGATCAGCACTGCAAAGAATCTTTCCCGTCATTTCAAGATGTTGGTGAGTATCAATAAATCCGGGTAAGAGTGTTTTACCGTTCAGGTCTATTATCTGAACTGACCCTTCAGCATAGCTTGCGAGGAGATCCTTTGTACCAATGGCATCTATTGTTTCTCCGTCCACAACAATTGTGTCGAAAAAAGGACTTTGCTCATCCAGGCTGATGCCCCTGGCGTTTGTAAATATCGTTTTCATATATCCTGTCTTTATGCAAAAAAATGCATGCGTTGCTCAACCAATGCTTTTGATGATGTTGTTACATACACGGTTACATGTGTGGAAGGATCATCTTGCCTTAATCATGGTCCAGACTTCATCGTAAAGACGGGAGTCTTTGCCTACATCTTTGATAAAATGAAGTTTGTCCTTATATTCGGCTGGAGGGTAAACCCCGGGATGATTGAGAAATTCAGGATCGATAAAAGGCTTGGACGCCTTATTCGGGCTGGCATACTTGGCATAGTTAGACAAACCGGCCCCGATCTGCGGATCTAAAATCCAATTGATAAATGTATAGGCATAATCAGGATTTGGAGCTTTGGCGGGAATTGCCATGTTGTCAGCCCAGGCTACAGCACCTTCTTCCGGGTTAACAAATCCTAAATTGCATCCAGGGTTGGCAGCAATGTATTTGATTGCAGCGCCATTGTAGGTCGTTCCGATATCTAAATTCTTTCCAGAAACCTTACTTCTAATACCGTAGCTAATGTCAAAACCACTGAACAGAGGGTTTTTCTTTGCACCTATCAGCACATCAGCAGCCTCTTTAAGGTCTTCAACTTTGGAGGTGTTGACATCTTTACCAAGGTAGCAAAAGACCAGAGACATAGTTTCACGGATGGAATCGATAACCATGAAATGTGTGTTGTTTTTCTTCGCATCGAAGATGTCAGCAAGGGTTGGTTCACCTGTGAACTTTTCTTTGTTATAAAAAAGACCTATGGTTCCCCACTGGTAGGCAACTGTGTATTTATTGCCCGGGTCATATGCCGGATTAATAAAAAAATCATCGAGATTTTTCATGTTAGGAATCTTGGAGTGGTCAAGTTCCTGGAGAAGCCCTAAATTTACCATGGCAGTGACGATGTAGTCTGAGGGGACCACCAGATCATATTGGCTGACACCGCCAGCACGTAACTTTGAAACCAGTTCTTCCATGGATTCATAGTATTCAAGGCGTACTTTGATTCCCGTTTCTTTTTCAAACTTTGCCGGATAATCTTCCGGCATATAGTCACTCCAGGTGAGGATTCGCAGTTCATCCGCTGCAAATGCCTGAGTGCAGCTTATGAGAAAAAATATACATCCGAATAAAACTCTTTTACTGAACATGATTACAACCTTCGGCCTTTGCCTTTAATGGGTGAATAAGGTGGCCCGGCATAGGGCGGGCCACGTAGTATGGATTAAAAAATTACTTACCGGGTCTTGATCGCGGTCCACAATTCATCGTAGTAGCGATTGTTTTTGCCAAGATCGGTGATGAACTGCAGCTTGCCCATGGTTTCTGCAGTTGGGTAGATTGCCGGGTTCTTTAAATCAGCCGGAGTGATGAATTCTTTTGATGCCTTATTGGGAGTTGCATACTGAGTCCAGTTAGAAAGTTTCGCGCCGTTTTTCGCATCAAGTACCCAGTTAATAAAGGCATGGGCATATTCGACGTTTGGTGCTTTGGCGGGAATAGCCATATTATCAGCCCATATGACAGTTCCTTCCTTTGGGTTGGCAAAGCCAATGTTCTCTGGATCGTCAGCGACAGCGCGGAGGGCGTCACCATTATAACAGAGTGCCGCTACAGCGGTTCCGGCAACAACTTTACTTCTTCCACCAGTACCCACATCAAAACCGGCAAACACCTTACTGGACTTGGTTTCAATCATCATGGCAGCGAGGGCTTTCAGATCATCAGTATTTATGGTGTTCACGTCTTTACTCATATAACGGAGGCCAATACCAAGCATTTCCCGGATGGAATCAATCATGACGACCGGGCCTTTCCGTGAAGCCGGATCAAAGTAGAGGCTAAGGGAGGGCTCATAGTCTGCGCCAAGAGCTTTTTTACTATAGAGCATTCCCACCGTTCCCCATTGATATGGAATGGTGTATACGTTGCCCTGGTCGTAGCTGGTATTGGTAAAGGCATCATCGAGATTCTTAAAATTCGGTATCTTCGATTTGTCGAGTTTTTGCAGAAGGTTCAGCTGCACCATTGAATTGATAATATAATCAGTAGGTACAACAACATCGTACTGGCTTACTCCACCGGCCTGTAATTTTGCCACCAGCTCTTCAGTTGATTCATAAAATTCAACGCGGCTTTTAATGCCGGTATCCGCGGTGAAATTGTCCATGAAATCCTCTGGCATGTATTCGCTCCAAATAAGGATCCGAAGTTCATCTGCGGCTATGGATAGGGTTGGCAGTTGTACGAGAGAAAAGAACAAAAGCCCTAAGAACACTGTCATCTTTTTCATAATTTCTCCTTGTGGTGCAGTTTAGAATTCTTTTTTAGATAAACGATCAGACAAGAGAACCAGAGATATAGTTGCTAAAAGACCTATGGCTGATAACGCATGGACTTTTGGCGTAATTCCCCTGTGAACTTCAGCATAAATATACAAGGGTAAGGTCACTGAGGTCGGCCCTGCGGTGAAAAAGCTAATGATAAAGTCATCAAGAGACAGGGTGAAGGCGAGCATGGCACCTGAGATGATTCCAGGCATCATGACCGGCAGAAGTACGTGCCTGAAAGTGTACCAGTTGGAGGCATAGAGGTCGCGGGACGCTTCTTCGATTTCATTGTTAAACGAGGCCAGGCGGCTACGAACCACAAGTGCGACAAAGGCAACCTGAAAGGTGACATGGCCGATAATCATCGTAAACATGCCCGGTTCAAAAATTGAAGACAGGCTACGTAAGCAGGTAAAGGCAACAACAAGGGCTCCTGCGAAAACTATTTCCGGCGTAATTACAGGAAGGTAAAGGTTCACATCAAAAAAGGTTGTGACTTTTCGTGACCATGGGAAGCGACCAAGACCCATGGCGAGAGCTGTTCCCAAAACCGTTGCTATGCACGTGGATACCACACCCAGGAAAAGCGTGTTCCAACAGGCTTCAAGAATCTGCTTATTGTGGAAAATCATATAGTACCAGTCAAGACTGAAACCTCCCCAATGGATGCCAAATCGAGACTTGTTGAAGGAGTAGATGACCACAGCAAGCAAAGGAGTATAGAGAAAAAGAAAGGTTGCTATGGCAAGCAATTTTATGCGAAATCCGATTCTGAACATTAGACTATCTCCATTTTTTCGCCTTTTCTGCGGAAGATGACAAGACCGATGAGCGTGAGAGTCATGAGGGCCAGACTCACTGCTGCACCAAAAGGCCAGTCTCTGCTTTTGCCAAATTGTTGCTGAATAAGATTGCCAACCAGCATATAACGGGCGCCACCAAGCAAGTCGGGGATCAGAAACATTCCCATCGCCGGAACAAACGTAAGGATTGCTCCCACCGATAAACCGGGGAGTGTCTGTGGCAGGATGGCCTGACTGAAAACTCTCCATTTAGTGCAATACAAATCGTTAGCCGCTTCAATGAGACTCCAGTCAAGTTTTTCTACGCTTGAGTAGAGAGGCAGGGTTACAAAAGGTAAGAAAGCTGAGATCATACCTACGTACACAGCAAATGAAGAGGGGTACAGTGGCGTGTCGGGAGGTACCAGATGGAGCAGCGCCGCAAGCTCTGCCAGGGGTAGCCCCGGGGCAAAGACAATCTGCCATGCATAGGTGCGAATAACCAGATTAGTCCAAAATGGAATAATAAGGGCGATGAGCCAGATAGGCCGGGTTCGCTTAGGTCGTGTGGATATGAAGAACGCCAGTGGGTACGATAAGGCGATGCAGACCAGAGTGGTTACGAGACCAACTATGACTGAGCGCAGCAGGATCATAAGGTAATCCGGGCTCCATCCAAAGAGCCCATAACCGGCAAGCCGCTTAAAGTTATCCAGGGTAAAGACCCATTCAATTTCCCCATACGCCCCGCGAGTCGTAAAACTGATAATAATCAATGAAAGCGCAGGAATGGTGAGGAAGAGCATGATCCAAAGCATGCCTGGAGCAATGCGGAACAGTCCTTTTCTGCGAATCTTATCCGGGGTTGTAAGCTCTCCGTAGAGTATCTGTATTTTCTTAGTCATCGATGGTCACCAAAGCTTGCTGGAGAAGTTCAACCCAAACGGTGTCTCCCACCTCGACACGACGATGGGGAGCTGTTCTCATACGTAAATTTCCCGTCTCAAGAGTGATATCGAGATAGGTACCTCTATAGAATTTTTCAATAACCTTGGACTGGATACCGTTCTGTTCTGGCTTTTCTTTGCGCATGCGGATTCCTTCAGGCCGAATCACTACAGATCCCTGCTGCCATGTTGGCATTTCACTCGGGACAAAATCGCCAAGTTCAGAGCGGAGGATATCACCCTCTCTTACGGTATCGAAGATGTTGGCCGTACCAATAAACTCGGCTACAAAACGACAGTTAGGTTTGTTGTAAATCTCAGTAGGGCTACCACATTGAAGCACCTGACCATCCTTCATGACCGCGATACGATCTGAGACTGTAAGTGCCTCTTCCTGGTCGTGGGTAACAAGAATAAAGGTCTTATTGAGTTTTAACTGCAGGCGACGAAGCTGTTCCTGTAACTGAACACGAAGTTTAGCATCAAGTGCTGACATCGGTTCATCCAGGAGAAGAATCTCGGGTTCACAAACTAAAGCCCGTGCCATCGAGACTCTCTGTCGCTGGCCACCTGATAATTGATCAGGGTAGCGGTCGGCAAAATCTTCCAGCTCAAGCATTTCCAGCATCTTTGTAACCCTTGGTGCAATTACATCTTCAGCTATCTTTTGTGAGCGTAAGCCAAAAGCAATATTGTCATAATTCTTCAGATGAGGGAAAAGAGCGTAACTCTGGAAGACAGTATTGATAGGCCTTTTGTTGGCAGGGATATCAAGGATTGAATCTCCGTTTAAGAAGAGGTTGCCATCAGATGCGGTCTCTAATCCGGCTATTATTCTCAAGAGGGTTGTTTTGCCGCAACCAGAAGGTCCAAGTAAGGTGAAAAGTTCTCCTTTGCGAATTCTCAAATCGACATTCTCAAGGGCTTTTACCTCTCCATAATTCTTATATAAAGCATGAGCTTCCAGACTCATTTCCATGTTAATCAACCTCACATATATTGGTTTCGTAAAACCTTTTGTCACTGGATAGGGCAACCCTGTCGCAATTTAGATGTCAAAGACATTGCAGGAGTCCCGACAGGTAACATTTGCAAATCCACCACACATGTTACTGCTGCTGAGCTCTATTATTAACTGTCTGTTCAGTTTATAAATTTCATCAGTTATACCTAACCTTTGACACATCTTCAGTGTGTCGTTATTGAGTCGTCAACGACCGATTAGTTACAATGTCCCGTTTTGCAATACTGAGATTGCAATTTTTTTACAGCTCTGAGCAAAATCCTCAAATGGTCGATCTTGTGCAAGAAAATGTGCATGGAATTCCAATCCTTCCATAAGGGTAACGACATATTCTGCGGCCTTTAATTCGTCGTTGACCTGTATGATGCCCTCGCGGTTGTAAACCAAAAATTCTTCATAAAGGTAATCCCTCAACCAGCGAAACATCTCGCAAAGCAACTCCGAAACCTTGTCGTCATGAAAGCTTTGATAGTAAAAGCCGAAATGGACTCCGGGATCGACTGTACGGGACCATTCATAGCTGAAAATCATATCCATGAGCGCAGTGAACCGTTCTGAGTGATCGTCTAACTGATCGAAATTGAGCATATGGCTTGATTTGAATTTGCATATCATCAAGTCGATCAAGCCAAGTCGCAGATTGTCCTTGTTCTTGAAATAATGCAGGATCAAGCTGGGATGGATATCAAGATGTTTTGCGATCTTACCAATTGAGCTACCCTCCAATCCTTCCTCGATAAGAACACGGTAGTACCCTTCAAGAATTTCGGGTTTTCTCGTTTCTGCATTTTGGTTTTTCCGGGGGGCCATTTTATACCTTTTTGAAAAAGAAATTTGCTTACATAAATGTTATATGTCTATCAATTAATCTTTCAAAAATGTTTTGTCAACACAATTTACTGACCGAACAGTTAAGAATTTTCTGGAATAATTTTCAGGTGTGGATTATTCGACAGAAGAGTATTGCTGACGTCGGTAGTGAAAATGCGAAAAGTTCATGATTTAGGAGGCTTCAAGTTCTCAGGACTTCCAGGTAGAGTCACAAAAAGCTATTGCCGATCATTATGTGTGAGCTTTCCACCTGCTCCCTCATCCGAGAACTTTTCCCTCAATTAAGCCCGTATCAACATGGTGCTAGCGGGTTGCCGGGAAGAGCATCGTTTCCATGCCGTCTGTTGATAATCTGGAAGAGGAAATCGACATTCGTTTGTCAATAAGGAGATGGCCGGGCACATCGAGGGTAAATAGTGAGGGATTGAGATTTTTCAGCAGACCATTTTCCAATTTCCCTGCGGGCGTGTATACAGAGACAGTCGTGATGACTTCAACGGTTGTCGTGAACAGGACGCAGTAACCACAAAGGTACGCCTCACACCTCAGTGCCCTTGGCAGATTGTTTTAACGGGATAAACATTGCCGCACCCGGCGGCGATCGGGATGAATAGCTCCGCCAATACAGGTGTTTCGGTTATCCTGGCGATTACCTGTATCTGGACTGTCTTCAGGTGTCGGTTATAACGTAAAGAACGAAAATAATGGGAAAGGGCGGGAGAAGGCGGGGAGAGGAGCGGACTATATTTTCACCTTGGAAGAAGATGAAGAAGAACGCGTATACAATTTCAGGTTGGCTCTGACGTTCTGCATGTTCACGAGGAAAGTTTATCGTCGTATTTTGTTATATATTCAGTTGCATAACGCTGCTATGCTCATCTGTTTGTGCTGTACAGCACACGCAAAAGACTTAACCCGGATTTTTCATCAGTGTATATGAAAAATCCGGGTCAATAGGTATCAGGCCTGACATACTCAGTCAGGAAGATGTTTTAGAAGGTTTCAGAAGCTTTCCGGAATATTTCTGCGTCCAGTTATGCGAGGTCGAAACGGTCAAGATTCATGACCTTGTTCCACGCAGCGATAAAATCCTCCACGAATTTCTGCTGAGAGTCTTCACAACCATAGACTTCCGCCAGGGCCCGAAGCTGTGAATTCGAGCCGAAGATGAGATCTACACGGCTGCCGGTCCACTTAAGGTCACCTGTGGTGCGATCGCGCCCCTCGAAGATGTCTTCATCTTCCGAAGTTGCTTTCCATTCCGTGCGCATATCAAGCAGGTTTGTAAAGAAGTCATTGGTGAGCGCTTCAGGTCGTTTGGTGAAGACACCATGTTGAGCCTGGCCGAAATTGACATTCAAAACGCGCATACCGCCAACGAGAACAGTCATTTCAGGTGCAGTCAGTGTCAGTAACTGCGCGCGATCAACAAGTAACTCCTCAGCCGGAATGGTGTATTTGGTTTTAAGATAGTTACGGAAACCATCTGCAGTCGGTTCAAGTACCGCAAAAGATTCCACGTCAGTTTGTTCCTGAGAAGTATCTGCACGTCCGGGGGTGAAAGGAACAGTCACCGCATGACCACCATTCTTTGCGGCCTGTTCGATACCTGCGCATCCGCCCAGTACAATCATGTCTGCAAGTGAAACCATCTTGCCGCCTGATTGCGTGCTGTTGAACTCCTGCTGGAGTGACTCCAGAGACTGCAACACACTTTTTAGCTCGGCCGGATTGTTAACTGCCCAATCTTTTTGTGGTGCAAGACGGATACGTGCCCCGTTCGCGCCACCGCGTTTATCGGAACCGCGAAATGTAGAAGCAGAAGCCCAGGCAGTCGAGACCAGTTGTGGAACAGACAGACCCGAAGCAAGGATTTTGCTTTTGAGGGCGGCGATGTCCTGTTCGTCAATCAATGGATGAGTGACTTCGGGGATAGGATCTTGCCAGATAAACTCCTCCTTGGGTACCAGTGGGCCAAGATAGCGCGAACGCGGCCCCATATCACGGTGTGTCAGTTTGAACCAGGCACGGGCGAAAGCGTCTGCAAACTCCTTCGGGTTTTTCTGAAAGCGACGAGCTATCGGTTCATAAATGGGATCCATGCGCATCGCCATGTCGGCTGTGGTCATCATGGTCGGAACCCGCTTCGATGGATCTTCCGCATCCGGCGCAAGGTCTTTGTCAGCGACATTCTTTGCCTTCCACTGTTTGGCTCCGGCTGGGCTTTTTGTCAGCTCCCACTCATAGCCGAACAGCATGTCGAAGTAACCGTTGTCCCATTCGGTCGGGTGAGGTGTCCATGCTCCTTCAATACCGCTGCCAATGGTATCAGAGCCTTTGCCACTACCGTAACTGCTTTTCCAGCCGAGGCCCTGTTCTTCGAGACCAGCTGCTTCCGGTTCGGGACCAACCAGTTTCGCATCACCGGCTCCATGGGATTTACCAAACGTGTGACCGCCGGCTGTCAGAGCGACTGTTTCCTCGTCGTTCATTGCCATGCGTGCGAAGGTATCGCGGATGTCGCGACCGGAAGCGATGGGGTCCGGATCACCGTTCGGTCCTTCTGGGTTCACGTAAATCAGACCCATTTGCACGGCTGCAAGAGGGTTCTCGAGTTCCCGATCACCGGAGTAACGCTTCTCACCAAGCCACTCACTTTCGGTTCCCCAGTAAATGTCCTCCTGTGCCTCCCAGACATCCACACGACCTCCGGCGAAGCCGAGAGTCTTGAACCCCATTGACTCGAGAGCACAGTTACCGGCGAGGATCATAAGATCAGCCCATGAGATTTTTCTGCCATATTTCTGTTTGATCGGCCAGAGCAGACGGCGGGCTTTATCGAGGTTCACGTTATCCGGCCAGCTGTTGAGCGGAGCAAGGCGTTGGGTACCCATGCCCGCTCCGCCGCGCCCGTCTCCCGTACGGTATGTGCCCGCGCTGTGCCATGCCATGCGGATAAAGAGACCGCCGTAGTGGCCGAAATCGGCAGGCCACCAATCCTGAGAGTCGGTCATCAGCGCGAAGAGATCCTTCTTCAGTATTTCAATGTTTAGATGTTTAAATTCTGCTGCGTAGTCGAAATCCTCACCCATCGGATTGCCCATGGGCGAGTTCTGATGCAGAATCTTAAGATTCAACTGGTTCGGCCACCAGTCACGGTTCGAGGTGCCACGGTTAAACAAGTGCTTACCTGATCGGCCCGTTACCGGGCATTTTTTATCTTCACTCATAAAGTAGCCTCCCATTGTGTTATGGTTTATTTTCAGCGTGTCATTATGACTATATCGTTTTGACAGGCTTCAGGCCAAATTAATTTTTAATCAGAAGTATCGTTAGATGTGAGCAACAATGAGAAATCCGGGAAAAAGGACTCCTCATTGTTGATGGTGTGCAGAAGTGATGAGCTGAAGTTCGGCCATGTTTCATGGAGATGTGGGTTGTGGCATATCATCTTTTTCAACTCGACACGGCACATACCGATGGATCGGTGTGGCTGCCAAACGATCCCGATGGGTATTTTTTGTAAGCCTGTTAACAGCGATTCCGTGGGTTACGCCTCTGTATTTCAAACCAAATCCGTGTGGTATCAGCACCTGGCCGGGGCGAACGTCATCTGAGATCTCAAGTTCAATTCTTTCTGATGCAGCAGCAGTGATAATTTTTACACACTCACCATCACGTATCCCAAGCTTGTCTGCGTCAGCAGGGTTCATTGCCAGAGTGCAGGTACGTCTACCTTTGTTCCAGTCCGGTTTTCGCATCAGGTTGTTGGCGTTTTGTGGTGTATGTCTTCCTGCATTAAGGATGAGTGGAAATTTTGCATCAGCCATCAGTGCGTGTTCTTCAGCCTCTGGAGTTATCTCTGAAATCCACTCTTCCATTTCCTCAATATACAGCTCTATTTTCTTATCCTGTGTTTTCAGTTGCTGCATATTGTCTTCACCCTCTTTGCCGAGCCAGAGTCCTGATCTGCTTTTCAGAACGGTTTCAAACAACACTTCTGCATGGGCGATCTGCGGAGTGAGAATTGCCAGAGGGATAAATGATTTACATTGCACAACTGCCTTACACGCTTTCACCAGTTTGTTGATATTCCCGGCAGCCTGCAGGGCAGACGGCATCGGTAGACCTGCCCGTGATGTACTTTTTCTAAATGATCCCGGAGAGGCGAGGAAGATACCCCACAATCCATCCAGATTGTTGGAGTCTGTATGGCCTGCCCGTGCCTTGGCGACAATGAGAGGTAATATTTTTCGATGTTTGGGATTTCTGTGAATATAGGTGAGAAGAGCGGTTGTAAACGTTGTTCGGTCTTTCCTGGCGGCGCTGCAGAGATAGTCGGGGAGGTCGGGAACAATTCCTGCCGCATCTGCAATTTCTGCAAGTATCAACCCCGTCTCTTTCGTTTCTGCAGTCGGTTCTACTATCGGTTGGCGCATTTGAAAATAGACTTCGGGGTAGTTCCAGGAAAAAAATGAACTGTCATATGATTCATACGGAGACCTGGCAGGAAGAACATAATCTGATAACTCTGCAGTTTCCGTCATGGCAATGTCAATGGTGACCTTTAAATCCAGTGCCGCAAAAGCCTTTTCCCAGGCGTAGGTATCAGCAAATGCCCGAAGGGGATTGGACGAACTGACAATGACGGCCCGTAATCGCTCAGGATGACCGGAAAGTACTTCTTCCGGAAAAAC
>JBFHGS010000025.1:0-31873 GCA_041582995.1 Desulfopila sp.
AATAAGCTCTGGCCCCCTTTCTCGTATCTTCAGTGAGCGCAGTAGCTCAAAGCCAACACGTATCTCCTCTACCGGATCACGGGTGAGGGATATTCTGAAGGTATCACCAATCCCCTGACTCAGAAGAATACCGAGAGCAACACTGGATTTTACCGTACCGGCAATAAGGCCTCCAGCCTCAGTTACACCAAGATGAAGAGGATAATCAGTAAGCCTTGAAAGTTGCTGATAACCACTGACAGTTGTCATGACGTCTGAAGATTTTATGGATATTTTCATCTCATGATAACCGTGACCTTCCACCAGGCGAACATTTCGTAAAGCACTTTCTATAAGTGCCTTAGGATTTTCAGCGGTGGGATATCCATACTTCTCAAGCAGATCTTTCTCTATTGAGCCACTGTTTACCCCAACTCTAATGGGTACGTTATGAAGTTTAGCGGCAGCAACAACTTTAGCGAGCTTTTCTTCACCACCAAGGTTACCTGGGTTAATGCGTATTGCCTGAGCCCCGTTTTCCATAGACGCGATCGCAAGTCGATAATCAAAATGAATATCGGCAATAAGCGGAATGTGGATAGCATCACGAATAGTCCTGAGAGCCAGTGCCGCTTCCTGATCAGGAACAGCTGACCGGACAATATCACATCCGGCATCTTCAAGTCGTAGGATCTGTTCGATGGTTTTTACCGTATCGCGGGTGTCCGTATTCGTCATTGACTGAACGCTTATAGGGCTATCACCGCCAACAGCAACTCCACCGACATCTATTTTTCTGGTCTGGCGTCGAATAATCATAGCTATCGTTAGGCTGGAATTTACGTATAAAACAGGTTATTTTGAAGCCTTTTTCAGGCCTCGTTCTTCTGCTGCTTCATCTGCAGGTTAAGCTCAGCATCTGAAGCACGAACATAGAGTGGAACGGCGGAGGCAACATCGAGAGATGTACCAGCCAGAGCATCCTCTCCTGCAAGTAAACCGAGAGTGGCAGCAGAAGGGCTCCAGAGTTGTGCCGGAGCAATGGTAATCTTATCGCCGAGAGCTGAACGCCAAAGTTCACCGTATACAGAAAGCCCGTCGCCAACCATCAGCACCGGCTCCTCAATACAATCTGCCAACATCTCTGGTGATACCGCAATAATATCGCTCACCCGATGCGGCCTTCCGGCCACATCACAGCGGTAAAATGAGGCATATACTTCCTTCTTTCTCGCATCCAGGACCGAGCAGATCAGTCTCGTATCACTGCAGTTCGCGGCTATAATATCAAGGGTTGAAACACCATACAGCGGCACACCTGATGCTGCTGCCAAGCCTTTAGCGGTAGCCATACCGATACGAAGGCCGGTAAAGCTTCCAGGGCCGAGGCCAACTGCATACCCGCTGATATCATCCTTTGCGATACCAGTATCTGAAAGCAGATGATCGATAGAGGTAAGCAAACGCCTTGAATGGGTAACGTTGCTGCTGAGCGATAACATTGCAATTACGCTACCGTCATTTCGAGTGCCATTGGTCAGCGCAACAGTACTGCATGGAGTGGCTGTATCAATCGCAAGAATATACTTCTGATTGACAGACATCAGCTGAACAGCCTCAGGATGTCATTATAAAATACGAAAACCATGAGTGTACCAAGTAGAGCAAGTCCAACTTGCTGGGCAATTATCTGTGCCCGTTCTTCCATCGGTTTTCTTCGCACTGCTTCAATGGTAAGAAACATTAAATGACCACCATCAAGCACCGGAACAGGTAGAAGATTAAGAACACCGAGGTTAACGCTCAAAAGGCCCATGAAGTACATCAAGTTGATCCACCCGGCTTTCATCTGCTGACCGGCAATCTGGGCTATAAGGATCGGTCCCCCAAGTTCGGAAGCTGGAACAACTTGCTGAATTATCTTAACAAAACCTGTAACGGTCAGCATGATAAAGCCCCAGGTCTGCTGTGAAGCACTAATAAATGAACCAACAGGACCAGAACGAACGTACCGTAATTCGTCATACCGGACAATGCCGATCATATAGCGTTCTTCAACCTCCTCCCCATAAATGTTTTTGACGGTATCGATCTCCGGCGTAAGTTCAAGCGCAACATCCTGACCACCCCGACTCACAATCATGGATATGACATTACCACCACTGTTCTTAACCCCTTCAAGAACATCCATCCAACTCTCGGTAAGTTTACCATTCAGTTCAACAATAACATCATTATCCAGCATACCACTAATGGCAGCGGGAGAACCGGGATTGACTTTGCCTACCTGTGTAGTATCAACAGATTCAGGTACGCCATTAAAGAGAAAAAGAAAGAAAAACAGAAAGAGAGTAAATAGAAAATTAAAGGCAGGTCCGGCAAAAACTATTCCAAAACGCTGCAAGACACTTTTATGTGCAAACGATACAGCCCTGCTATCCCCGTGGATATCCTGCTCATCAGGATTCTCTCCGAACATCTTGACATAGCCACCAAGGGGAATTGCAGAAATGACATATTCAGTGTCACCGACTACCTTTCCGCAAAGTCGCGGACCAAATCCAAGGGAAAATTTAAGGACCCGAACCCCGAAAAATTTGGCAAAGAGGAAATGCCCAAGCTCATGGACAAATATCAACAGACCGAGAACGAGAATAAAAGAAAAAACAGAAGTCATAGCACCACGATTAATAACATAGGAAAGCCTGGTTTAATTAGTCTCCATCAGCAACTCACTTATCTAACCCGATCTTGCAAGTCGCTTCGGTGTGTTTACCAGCTACTCACACATTGGTATTTTCAAGAGAATTTCGAAATGGCCCTTGTAAAATTCATTCTTTACAGAAAAAATTGTGTTTTCAATTCGGTTTCGCGTGAGCAATAACCTTTGAGGCGATCAGAAACCTCTTTTCGTTATGCCAGTGAGCGGACCAATTGTGTTGCTTCGAGACGGGCGGTCGCATCTGCTGCCAGGATATCTTCTAAAGAGTCTTCACTCCCCTGATGAACACGTTCAAGTGTTTCAGCGACGGTCGCGGCAATCTGAGGGAAGCGAATTTTTTCATGAAGAAAAGCATCTACTGCTACTTCGTTCGCGGCATTAAGAACCGCTGGCGCAACACCACCAGCACGAATTGCCTCAAAAGCAAGTTTAAGAGCTGGAAAGCACGCATAGTCCGGTTCATGAAATTCGAGATTTGAACATTGCGACAAACTCAGTGGCTGCAGCTTCAATGGCAATCTTTGCGGATAGGAAAGTGCATAAGCAATTGGAATTCTCATATCCGGAATACCAAGCTGAGCCATAACAGATCCATCCTGATATTCAACTAGTGAGTGAACCACAGATTGAGGATGTACGACAACCTCAATATCGTTAACCCCGATATCAAAAAGCCATCTCGCCTCGATAACTTCTAAACCTTTATTCATGAGCGTAGCGGAATCAATGGATATTTTCTGTCCCATATCCCAATTGGGATGATTCAGAGCCTGCTCACGTGTAACATTTTCGAGCTGCACCTTACTGCGGCCGCGAAACGGTCCACCAGATGCCGTCAATATAATCTTAGCGACATCTTCGCGATTCCCGGCTTCAAGGGCCTGAAAGATAGCACTATGTTCAGAATCCACAGGCAGAAGCGGTACTCCATGCGTAGATGCTGTGGCCATGACGATCTTGCCGGCCATTACCAGCGTCTCTTTATTGGCAAGACCAATGGCCTTCCCAGCTTTTATCGCGGCAAGGGTCGGCAATAAACCTGCAGCACCGACTATCGCTGAAACAGTCATATCTGCACTGTCTATTGATGCAACTATCTCGTTACCTGCATTCCCAAAATGAATGCGATCATGAAATTCAGAAGGCAGCAGTTTCCTCAATTCTTGAACACACTGCTGATCAAATACTGATATGCATTCCGGTTTAAATTCAAGAACCTGTTCACTCAATCTGGCCATATTTTTGCCAGCTGCCAACCCGGTAATAGAATACTTATCAGGAAACTGCCGAACAACCGACAGGACATTTCCCCCAATTGAACCGGTGGATCCCAGAAGTGAAATACGTTTCATTGAACACCCATAAAAATAAGCAGGTAATACAGAACCGGTGAAGCAAGCAAAAGGGAGTCTATCCGGTCAAGAATTCCACCATGCCCGGCCAGGAGTCGTCCTGAATCTTTGGTGCCAGTACCACGCTTGATTATTGACTCTGTAAGATCACCTAAAATACCAACAACAGTCAGAAGAACTGCAGCGCAAATAAGAAACAACCAGTTCACATTTTCTAGCAGCAACCAGGCGAAAAATACCGCAGCTGATACACCACATAACAATCCACCCAAAGCACCTTCAATTGTCTTTTTCGGGCTGATATTAGGACAAAGCTTCCGGCGACCGAAATTGCAGCCGAAATAATAAGCTCCTGAATCAGAGCCCGCTGTGATAGCAGAAAGCACCACAAGCCAACTTCCGCCTTGAGGTAAATATCTGAGCATCACCAGATGGGCAGCAAGCACACCAACATAGACTGCGCCGAAAACCATTCGGCTGAATAGCTCATATGTATCATCAAAGTGTGTATAACACCTGATAAAGTAAAGAGTGATCAGGAAAAAAGAGAGAAAGAGACCAATGTTTGCGAAAGCGGTCTGACACTGCGGCCAAACAAATGCAACTGGCAAAAAGAGTGTGCAGATAAGGTAGACCCTTGAAAAAATGCCAGGCCGATCCTTAAAAATCATATTCAGATATTCACTAGCACCAATGCCGGCAACAACAAGCATAACAAGGTGAAAGTAGAGCGGTGTTCCTTTCAACAGCAGCAATACCCAGACTACTGCCAACAGAATTCCAGGGACAGTACGTTTCATATTTCACCTGGCCTAGCCGCTATCTGGGCGCTCGTTTTACCAAACCGACGTTCACGCTGCTGATAATCACTGATGGCCTGCAGAAATTGCTCACGACGAAATTCAGGCCACATAAGATCGGTGAAATAAATCTCTGCATAGGAAACCTGCCAAAGCAAAAAATTGGAAAGTCTGGATTCTCCACCAGTGCGGATGAGTAAGTCTGGATCAGGCAGACCGGCAGTATACAGGTGTTGTTCAAAATGATCCGCTGTAATATCTTCAGGTTGTAACTCCCCGGCAAGACATCTACTGGCAAGAGATTTAACAGCACGTACCATTTCATCTCGTGAGCCATAACTTAGAGCGAGATTCAGGGTAAATTCCGTGTTCGAAGCAGTAGCTTCCAAGGCATTTTTTAGTGAATTTCGAGCACTTTCCGGAAGCCTATCAATGTCTCCTATACAGTGAAGACGAACCCCGTTTTTCAACATCCTTGAAAGTTCCGCAGTCAGGTAGCTTTTCAGGATTGACATCAATCCACTTACTTCCTGCTCAGGCCTGTTCCAGTTTTCTGATGAAAAGGCATATAACGTCAAGACTTCAATTCCAATTTCTCGTGCAGTCTCGACTACTTCACGAACAGAGTCTGCACCTGCCTTATGCCCGAAAAGACGGGGTTTATTTCTTTTCACAGCCCAGCGGCCATTACCGTCCATGATAATGGCGATATGACGAGGCAGGCGGTTCTGGTCTATAACCGGCACAGTGACCATGATCCTCCCAGAGAGTCTTAATTCATAGTATAATCAGGGCAGAGGTAATTTCTTAAACCTCCATAACCTCTTTCTCTTTAGCCGCGGTAACCTCATCTATCTGCTTAATGTAAGTATCTGTCTCGGCCTGGGCTTCGTCTTGCAGGCGAAAAAGGTCATCTTCTGAGATTTCCTTATCCTTTTTCTGTTTTTTAAGAATGTCAATTGCTTCACGCCTTACGTTCCGCACAGCGACCCTGAATTCTTCGGCAATCTTCTTAACCTGCTTAACCAGATCTTTACGACGCTCTTCGGTAAGCTGCGGAATATTGAGCCTGATAACTTTGCCATCGCTTATCGGAGTAAGTCCTATATCGGATTTCATAATCGCCCGTTCAATTGCCGGGACCATTTGTACATCCCATGGTTGGATAGCAATCATACGACTCTCAGGTATAGTCAGAGTTCCTACCTGATTGAGTGGCATCGAGCTGCCATAAGCGTCAACTTGAATTCCATCAAGGATTGAGATAGAAGCCCTTCCTGTGCGAACCTTTGAAAGTTCGTTTTTGAAAGATTCTACACTCTTCTCCATCTTTTCCGCCATCTCCAGTACAGTATCGTTCATGCTTTAACCTCTGTCTTCTTCTGGGTATTTTCAGTTTTTATCAGGAAGTTATAAGTGTTCCGACTGATTCACCGAACACGGCCTTACGGATATTTCCGGCTACACCCATGTTTAGGACCATGATGGGTTTATTATCTTCCTTGGCTAACGCGATTCCTGCAGCATCCATAACTCTTAGCCCCTGACGTAATACATCGTCATAGGTAAGGTTTTCATATTTGACTGCATCCGGATACACTACAGGATCTTTATCGTAGACACCATCAACTTTTGTAGCTTTTATGACAAGATCAGCATCAATTTCAAGTGCTCGGAGCACACCTGCTGAATCTGTTGTAAAATAGGGGTTACCAGTACCTGCAGCGAAAATAACAACTCTGCCTTTCTCAAGATGTCGTGTGGCACGTCTACGGATATATGGTTCACACACGGATTGCATCGGGATCGCAGACATGACACGGGTGATTACGCCTCTTCGCTCAAGTGCATCCTGCATAGCCAGGCTGTTCATCACTGTTGCAAGCATACCCATATTATCAGCAGTAGCCCGGTCCATTCCTTTGCTAGCCCCAGCCACTCCCCTGAAGATATTTCCAGCACCGATTACAAGACCAGGTTGAACTCCAAGTCCTATAATCTCCTTAACCTCCTCTGCTACGAAATCCAGCACATCTGTGTTGATTCCATAAGCATCATCGCCCATGAGTGCTTCGCCACTCAATTTTAGAAGGATTCGCTTGTACTCTATCTGCATTCCGTTTTCCTCACTGTATGTTTTTTTAAATCTAGAAGGGTACTTCAAAACAAACTCGGCCGGCTGTCACATGACAGTCGGCCGAGAAACAGGAGAACCTATTCGGTGCCTACCTGAAAGCGAGCAAATTTCTTAATTGAAATATTCTCGCCCATGGTAGCGACAATCTCGTTAAGCTTATCCTGAATGGTAAGATCAGGGTCTTTAACAAACTTTTGCTCAAGAAGGCAGATCTCAGATACAAATTTATCAAGCTTACCGGCAACCATTTTTTCAACAATGGCCTCAGGCTTACCTGATTCGAGAGCCTGCTGTACGTAAATATCTTTCTCTCTGGCAATTATCTCGGCAGGAATGTCTTCACGGCTTATGCCAACAGGATTTACTGCAGCAACATGCATTGCGATATCTTTAGCAAAGTCAATAAAACCGTCGGTTTTGGCAACGAAATCAGTCTCACAGCCAAGTTCAACCATTACACCAAGTTTACCACCTGAGTGAACGTAAATACCAATGGTACCTTCACTAGTAGCTCTACCTGCTCTTTTGGCAGCAACAGCAAGACCTTTCTGACGAAGCAGATCAACAGCTTTTTCCATATCGCCATCAGTCTCACTGAGCGCCTTTTTACAATCCATCATACCTGCAGCGGTTTTATCTCTGAGGTCCTTTACCATCTGGCTTGTAATTTTCATGGCATATCTCCTTACACGTCACGCCTACAGGCGCGTTTTATCTCATCACATGCATACTCTTACAATATAAGAACAATTGCATATCGTATGCGTGCCGTTCAACTGTAATCAGTGAACACAAGAAAAGGGGCAGTCAGCAGACAAGCCCCTTTACATCAATTCCTGCAATCATGTGATGCACAGGAAAAGCCTGTGCTTATTCTTTTGCAGCTTCAGCGTCACCAGTCATTTCCACACTCGCATCAGCCATTGCTGCAGCGATTGCTTCTTCAGAAGCATCATCACCGTCGCGCTGAGCCTGACCAGAAAGAATGGCTTCGGCTACGTGCTGGCTTAAAAGTCGAATAGACCTGATAGCATCGTCATTACCTGGGATCACGAAATCAATTCCGTCAGGATCACAGTTAGTATCGGCAACAGCAACAACTTTAATACCAAGCTTATTAGCTTCACTAACAGCAATCGCTTCTTTTTTAGGATCTACAACAAAAAGAACTGTCGGGAGATTACGCATATCCTTGATACCACCAACGTTCCTTTCAAGTTTAATGCGTTCTTTTTCCATAAGCAGAATTTCTTTTTTCGGAAATCTGTTAATGGACCCATCAGCCTGCATAGATTCGATAGACTTGAGTCTCTCGATTGACTTTTTGATGGTCTGAAAGTTCGTCAACATTCCACCAAGCCAACGATGGTCAATGTAGTACATGTTACAACGCTTGGCTTCTTCATTAATAATCATCTGAGCCTGACGTTTGGTACCTACAAACAACACTGTACCGCCTGCCTTGACTTCGTTGGAAATAAAGTCACAAGCTTTATCAAAAAGCCTTTTCGTAAGGTCAAGATTGATAATATAGATACCATTACGCGGACCGTAAATATACGGTTTCATTTTAGGATTCCAACGTCTGGTCTGATGACCAAAGTGAAGTCCTGCCTGCAGCATGTCTTTTACTGTTGCATTAACCATAATAACCCCTTGTCTGGTTAGGCCTCCATCTTCTTGAATCACCGCTCGGATTTCCCGAACATGTGACACCAGTGAGTGCGAAGATGTGTGTTTTTTTGTGTACAATGCCCCACCATGGGGCACCTTCTAAAAGATCAACATTGTTTTTTAACACGGGATAAGAATATTTGCAAGCATACTCATTCAATCCACCCCGACTATATTTTTAAACTATTTCCTGATAAGTGATGATTTTCCAGTGAAAAATAATTTTAGCCATTCGAAACCGAACTTGAGTAATTCTTCGTCATATTTATCTATCGCCCGACGCTGGTCACGCGGCACTTTAAATTGCTCGAGAAGATTACGTTCACTACTCAATCTTCGAAATCCATCAATGTTATAACATACCATAAAAGCCATTTGCTGGCCGGGACCTCCTGCCCCCTCACCTTTCCACGGATTTTTCCGGAACAGTGAATCTATTTCAGTCCATAAATCATTGTACGTGTTAAACACGTCCAATCGCTGATCCCGTATATATTTAGGAGCAGTAAACTCATCAATCTCGTCATGACCTCTGCAGTAATCGTGTTGTGTAAGAAAATAATATTCGCGGGGTCCACGCTTATCAGGAGACCGATCAACTGCTCTTTCAAGAGGGTAAGTTCGGCAATCAGTTGGACGATTATCATAAACTGAACATCCGGATTCACCAAGGAAAGGGCATTCGCCTTTCCCTTCATCTGTGAGAGCCAGCATTACTGCAGGAAAATAGGGGTTATCTCCTGAAACAAGTCGGGTATGCTTACGCATGAACTCCTCGGAATCTAGACCTAGTGAGTTTTTTAACCGTATAACATCATAAGGATAAAGCATCAGATCTACTTTTTTGCAACACAGAGTGAAACAAGAAACACCTGAATGACATCTGAAATTGAATGTAGAGTTACCGAGGGGGTGCATCCCTTCAGGAAAGGATTTAAGTTCAGTCATAATGGATAATTTATAATACCGGTAGGTTATTGCATGAATGCAGAGCAGAAAATAAAACAAAAAAAGGCCGGTTGAAGCATTTGCTTCAGCCAGCCTTTATATTGCACTATCTTGAGGATAAAAGATCAGTTCTCTTCGGTCTTTTCGATCTTCTCTTCATATCCAACAAGCTCGATGATGGCCATAGATGCCGCATCACCTTTGCGAATACCGGTCTGCAGAATTCTGGTGTAACCACCATTTCTCTCAGCAAACTGATCTTTGATATCGCTAAATAGCTTATGAACTACATCTTTGCTGCGGATGTAGGATAAAGCTTGACGACGTGCATGCATGTCTCCGCGTTTTGCGAGAGTAATCATTTTCTCAGCAATAGGACGCAGTTCTTTAGCTTTTTCTTTTGTTGTAACTATGCGCTCATGTTCGAAAAGCGAAGTAACCATGTTTCTAAACATTGCATCGCGATGCGAACTGTTGCGGCCTAGTCTTCTGCCGGAATTTTTATGTCTCATGTGCCTATCCTCAACACACCCGAATGGCTGATTCCATCCAAGGATGACTCAAGTTTCTAAAGTTATAGTAAAGGCGCCTGCCCTACCCCTGATCTTCTTCGTTTTCGCGGTCGCATGGGCGTACCCAATTCTCGAATTTCATACCGAGTGTGAGGTCCATCTCAGATAGAAGTGCCTTGATCTCATTCAGTGACTTTCGTCCGAAATTCTTGGTTTTCAGCATTTCCTGATCTGATTTCTGAGCAAGATCACCGATATAATTAATATCGGCGTTCTTCAAACAGTTTGCAGAACGTACTGAAAGTTCGAGATCCTCAACCGGTTTATCAAGATAAGGGTTGAGAGGTGTTGCATCCACATCGGGATCTACTGTTTTCGCAGGTTCAGCCTGCTCTTCATCAAAATTGACGAAGATAGTCATCTGATCCTTAAGAATCTTAGCAGCGTATGCGAGTGAATTTTCTGGTCTAACACTACCATCAGTCTCGATCTCAAGTGTCAACTTATCATAATCTGTCTGCTGACCAACTCGTGCCTGCGCAACATAATATTGCATCTTTTTGATCGGAGTGAAGATAGCATCAATAGGAATCTGACCAATGGTCAATTCATCTTTGTTCTGCTTCTCAGCTGGCTGATAACCTTTGCCCCACTCAACTGTCAACTCAGCACGAAAGGTGATTTCACCTGTCAGTGTGCAGATAACCTGGTCTGGATTCATTACATCTACGAGTCCATTGCTGCTGATATCTCCAGCAGTAACTTTACCCGGACCATTCTTTTCAATAACCACTACCTGAGAATCTTCGGAGTTTAGCTTGAGCCTTACCTGCTTAACATTAAGGATGATCTCACTGACATCTTCCATAACATCTTTTAAGGTAGTGAACTCGTGCAAGGCTCCATCAATTTTAATGGTAGTGATCGCAGCGCCCTGAATTGATGACAGAAGTATTCTGCGCAATGAATTTCCGATAGTGGACGCGAATCCCCTCTCGAGCGGCTGACAAACAAACTTACCGTATGACTCAGTGTGCTTTGCCCGGTCTATTTCAATTTTCTCGGGTTTGATCAGCTCGCGCCAGTTTCGGTAAAATGGTATTTTCTCTTCGGCAGCTTGCGTCATATGTTCCTTCTTTGCGTTTCTGTTAGCTGTTTTTCGTATACACCTGATAGGAGAAAGCATGATTCAATCCTTCTAACAGGCGAACTTTTGCTTCTCCAGGTGATACTTTCCCGAACGCTGACAATAGTAAACAGATAACCCCTTCATACCGAAGGAGCCATCTGTCAGATACGGTACCGCTATTACTTGGAGTAAAGCTCTACAATGAGCTGCTCCTGGATAGGCATGGTAAGTTCCTCTCTGTTCGGGAGAGTTTTAACGCTTGCCTTAAAATTGTCTTTGTCGAGCTCTAACCAGGATGGAACACCCCGACGCGCTATCGCTTCAAGATTCTCAACGATCTGTGCATTAGCCCGGCTTTTCTCATTAATGGTGATAACATCACCTGCACCAACAAGGAAAGACGGAATGTTCACTTTACGCCCGTTGACCAGAATGTGCTTATGCCGTACCAGCTGTCTGGCCTGATTACGTGAAGATGCAAATCCAGCGCGGAAGATCGTGCTATCCAATCTTCTTTCGAGAAGGACAAGCAGATTTTCACCGGTTACACCTTTTTGCATCTCAGCTTTTTCAAAAGTCAATCTGAATTGACCCTCGAGCATCCCATACATTGCCTTTACTTTCTGTTTTTCGCGCAACTGGATTGCATAATCAGAAAGTTTCTTAAACCGTGCCTGACCGTGCTGACCAGGGCCAAATGCTCTACGCTCAAATGAGCATTTGTCAGAGTAACATCTGTCACCCTTAAGATACAGTTTAAGATTTTCTCGTCTGCAACGACGGCATGCAGCGCCTATATTTCTAGCCAACTTTGGCCTCCATTATGTAATAAAATTTTCTTATATCGCTTTAACGTGGTTATACGCGACGACGCTTTGGAGGTTTGCAGCCGTTATGAGGAATCGGGGTAACATCATAGATCCTGCTGACCTCAAAACCGGTATTAATAAGCGCCCGCAGTGCAGCTTCGCGACCAGGTCCTGGTCCCTTAACTCTCACTTCAACTTTTCGCATGCCATAGTCAGCAGCTTTTTTGGCCGCATCTGCTACTGCATTCTGGGCAGCAAATGGTGTGCTCTTACGGGATCCTTTGAATCCGAGAACACCAGCGCTACACCAGGAAACCACGTTACCCTGTCTGTCAGAGATGGTTACAATAGTATTGTTAAACGTCGAGTAAATAAAAACAACACCCTCAGGCACATTCTTTTTTACTCTCTTTTTATTCCGTGCGTCTGCACGCTTCGCTCCAGCCATGTCTTACACCTGTTTAGATTGATCGTTTATTTACGGCGCGCTGCTGCCCCACGACGCGGACCCTTGCGAGTACGAGCGTTGGTCTTAGTCCTCTGTCCTCGACACGGGAGACCCATGCGATGACGACGACCACGATAACAACCCAGATCCGTAAGACGCTTGATGTCCATTGAGACCTCGCGCCTACGATCACCCTCTACTACAAATTCTTCTTCAATGACCATACGAAGTCTGTTAATATCCTCACCACCAAGATCATCGCTGTTCATGGTGTATGGAAGATCTACTTTATCAAGTATCTTCCGTGACGAGGTAATTCCGATTCCGTGAATATAGGTCAATGCCCTATCTAAATGCTTGTTTTTAGGGAGGTCAACTCCAGCTAATCGTGCCAAAACCTATCTCCTTGAAGGAAGTGAATATTTAGCGTGAAAAGTTTGATTATCCCTGCCGCTGCTTATGCTTTTTTACTTTACAGGATACGCGTACAACCCCGTTACGCTTAAAAACTTTACAGTCACTGCATATTTTTTTTACTGATGCACGCACTTTCATAATAATCAAACTCTCTATTTTTTCTTTTTGGCGTTTTTTGCCCTGAATGTCACTCTTCCCCTGGTCAGGTCATATGGGGAAAGTTCTACTGTTACTCTGTCTCCAGGCAAGATCTTAATAAAATGCATACGCATCTTGCCTGAAATATGGGCAAGCACTTTATGTCCATTATCGAGCTCCACCCTAAACATAGCATTAGGTAGTGGCTCGATGATAGTGCCTTCGACTTCTATAGCTTCTTCTTTTGCCATGGAGGCTCCTGAAAAAAGTAGATTTCAACTCAAAAGCGGAAAATATAATACAACTCAACAAAAAAGAGAAGCATTATTTTGAATCAACATATCTTTTCACGTGAACTCAAGACCAAAGGTCCGTCTTCCGTAATCGCTACGGAGTGTTCAAAATGTGCTGAAGGTTTCTTGTCCGCAGTTATTACTGTCCAGCCATCTCGCAGGACTTTAACCTTGTATGTCCCGACGTTAACCATCGGTTCAATAGCAAGGACCATGCCGGTGATTAGCTTCGGAGACCGCTCACCCTGATAAAAATTAGGTATTTCCGGGCCCTCATGTAAAGATGTTCCAATACCATGACCGACAAACTGCCGAACTATAGAAAAACCTTCACTCTCAACATAGCTCTGCACTGCCTTTGAAATATCAGCAATCCTATTTCCTGGGACAGCCTGTACTATTGCCCTGTCGAGGGATTCTCTGGTTACATCCAGAAGTCGCTGCTTTTCTGAATCTATTTTTCCTACGGGTATCGTAACGGCCGAATCTCCGTAATACCCTTTGTGCTTAACTCCAAAATCGACGGATATTATATCGCCTTTTTTAAGTTTACGTTTTCTTGAAGGTATCCCATGGACAACCTCCTCATTAACAGAAACACATAAACTGCAGGGAAAACCACGATATCCTTTGAACGCCGGAACTGCATTTCTCTTTCGGCAGAGATCTTCAGCTAACAAATCGAGTTCAAGGGTAGTTATTCCAGGCTCAACAACATCATGAAGCATACAAAGCGTTTCAGCAACTATCTGATTCGCTTCTTGCATGATCATTATCTCATCATGATTTTTAATCACAATTGATTTTCCACAACTTGGATCTGCACAGAACACGTTCTATTTCCTTCCACGAATTTTACCCTGTTTCATGAACCCTTCATAGTTGCGCATATGCAGGTGAGATTCTACCTGGGATATTGTATCAATCGCAACACCAACAACAATCAGAAGAGCAGTTCCGCCAAAGTAAAACGGAATGTTAAACTTGGCGATCATTATCGTCGGAAGTACACATACCGCACTCAGGTAAATAGCACCAACCACGGTCAGCCTTGTAAGTACTTTGTCGATAAATTCAGCAGTCTTTTTCCCTGGACGAATCCCTGGAACAAAACCGCCGTTCTTTTTCAAATTCTCGGCAACATCGTCAGGCTTGAATGTCACCGCTGTATAGAAAAAGCAAAAGAACACGATCATCGCTGTATAAATTATATAATAATATACCGACCCCGGTGAAAGCGCAGCAGATGCCTGCTGAACCCAGTCGACCTGAATGAATCCACCAATTGTGGCAGGAAACATCATGATCGACGATGCAAAGATCGGCGGAATCACGCCTGAAACGTTAATTTTCAGAGGCAAATGCGAAGTCTGACCGCCATAAACTCTCCTGCCAACAACCCTTTTGGCGTACTGAATCGGAATCCGACGCTGCGAGGTTTCACAAAAAACAATAAGAGCTATAACGCCAAACATAAATACAAGCAGCAAGGGAATGAAGAACATTGCTATCTCTCCAGCCTTTACTAATTGTACAGAATTCACAATAGCAGCAGGAACACGAGCAACAATACCGGCAAAGATAATCAGAGATATACCATTACCGATCCCTCTCTCGGTCATTTGTTCCCCAAGCCACATAATGAAGGCAGTACCAGAAGTGAGCGTAAGCATAGTCATTAGCTTAAACTCTATACCAGGATGAAGAACAATAGCCTCTCCACCAGGTCCGGTCATTCCCTCAAGTCCTACAGCAATAAATGTTCCCTGAATAATACTCAGTACGACTGTACCATAACGAGTATATTGGGTAATTTTTCTTTGCCCAGCCTGGCCTTCTTTCTTCATGGCCTCAAGCTGGGGAATTACTACCGTTAGGAGTTGAATGATAATCGACGCACTGATATACGGCATTATACCAAGCGCAAAGATCGAAAAGTTCTCAAGAGCACCACCCGAGAACATGTTAAACATTCCAAAAAGCGTTCCGGCATTCTGGGCGAAAAAGTTTGCCAGAGCTTCACTGTTTATGCCAGGAGTAGGTATCTGTACACCCATCCTATATACCGCAAGCATAATAATGGTGAAGAAGATCCGCTTACGCAGCTCCGGAATGTTAGCAGCACTCTGCAATCCACTCATTATAAATCCCTATGACGATCCAAACAAACTCTAAGAAACAAGCAAACGCGGCCGAAGCCGTACCTTATTCAGATACGGCTTCAACCATGATTACTTCACCACCGGCAGCTTCGATTAATTCTTTAGCCTTACCGCTGATTTTCTCTACCTGTACTTTAACCGGTTTGGTAAGAGTGCCGTTGGCAAGAATCTTCACCATTACACCTTTCTTAACTGTTCCGGCCTCAATCAGAGCACTGGTGGAGATAATTTCTGCACCTTCGAATGCTTCGAGCTGATCAAGAGATACTATTGCGAATTCTTTTTTGAAAACGTTGTTAAAACCACGCTTAGGCAGACGACGCTGTAATGGCATCTGACCACCCTCGAATCCAGGTTTGACACCTGAACCTGAACGTGATTTAAAACCTTTGTGACCACGACCGGCAGTTTTACCGTGTCCGGTACCCGGTCCTCGACCAAGGCGCTTTCTCTGCTTTGTCGCGCCTTTCTGAGGAGAAAGGTTACTTAAATTCAACATATTAAACCTCCTCAATCCGGACCAGATGACTTACTTTACCGAGCATACCTCTCAGCTCGGCAGTATCCTTCCGGGTCATAGTCTTATTCATTTTGGTGAGCCCAAGCCCGGTCAAGGTGGCACGCACTTTCTTGGTGCTTCCGATTCCACTTTTGACCAGAGTGAATGTAATTGTCTCGGCCATTTGACTACCTTCTCTCTAGGAAATTTGAAAAGCGTCCATCGGTGATCATAATCGAATCACCGAGGGCTTGTAATTACGCAGTAATTTCTTCGACGGTCTTGCCACGAAGATCTGCAATGGATTGGGCGGAACGGAGACTTCGAAGTCCGTCAAGAGTCGCCTTAACCATATTATGCGGGTTGTGTGATCCAAGACACTTGGTCAGGATATTATTTATACCGGCAGCCTCAAGTACAGCACGAACCGGACCACCAGCAATAACTCCCGTACCAGCTGATGCAGGCTTAAGTAATACACGACCTGCGCCATACTTACCGATTATCTCATGTGGAATGGATACGTCGGTAAGGGGTACGGACTGCATATCCTTACGAGCTCTCTCAACACCTTTACGGATTGCCTCGGGTACCTGATTCGCTTTACCAAGACCGTAGCCGACTTTACCTTTACCATCACCAACAACAACAATGGCACTGAAGGAAAAACGTCTACCGCCTTTAACGACTTTAGCTACCCTGTTGATAAATACGATCTTCTCGATCAGTTCCTCAGTGTTTTCGGCTTTGGAACGTTTAAAATCAGACAAGGGACACCCCCATTAATTGTATCTTTAAAATTTCAGACCGCCTTCTCGGGCCCCTTCAGAAAGCGATTTAACCCGACCATGGTAGAGGTATCCACCACGATCGAAGACAACCTGATCAATACCAGCTGCCTTGGCCCTTTCGGCGATTTTTACTCCGACTGCTTTAGCGGCACCGGTCTTGCCCTTTTCTTCACCAACTGTAAACTCTTTATCTACAGTCGACATTGTGGCAAGAGTACGGCCTGCTGTGTCATCAATTATCTGAGCATAAATATGCTTGTTGCTCTTGAAGACTCTAAGACGGGGCCGTTCGCTTGTTCCTGTGATCTTCTTCCGAATTCGACGGACACGCTTAGCTCTCGCTATTGTCCTGGGATTCGTCTTAGCCATAGTAATATTCCGTTATATATTTTAACTGCAACGACTAACGTTACGAGAATTTATCTGCCACCAGCCTTACCGACTTTACGTACAATATGCTCGCCTTCATAACGAATACCTTTGCCTTTATACGGCTCTGGCTTTCTAATCTGACGAATCTGAGCGGCGGTAAGCCCAAGAAGTTCTTTATCAATAGATTCAAGTACAATCTTGTTGGCACCTTCAACGGTAGCTGTCACAGCTTTTGGCAAAGCATATTCAACCGGGTTGGAGTAACCAACATTCAAAGTGAGGTTAGAACCGGCAACATTTGCCTTGTAACCAACACCTTCAATAACCAAAACTTTTTTGAAACCTTCAGCAACTCCGACAACCATATTGTTGACCAAGCTGCGGAATAATCCACGAAGAGCATTAACCTTACGGTTCTCTTCACGGGTATTCACGATGATTTCGTTGTCCTGAACAGCTATTTCGATTTCAGGACGAAATTCCATTTCGAGTGAACCTTTGTTCCCGGTCACCGCTATGTGCTGACCCTTAATGTCAACTTTAACTCCAGCGGGCACAGGAATTGGTTGTTTACCAATACGAGACATAATTACCTCCGTTATTTGCAAGTATTACCAAACCTCGCAAATGATCTCCCCGCCAGTGTTCAGGGCCCTTGCAGTTTTATCAGTGATGATACCTTTAGACGTTGATACAATAGATACACCAAGTCCTGTAAGAACTTTCGGTATTGCATCTGCCTTGGAGTACTTGCGAAGCCCAGGTTTACTGACCCTCTTAATACCTCTGATTACAGGCTCTCTATTCGGTCCGTATTTCAGGGTAATGCTCAGTACGCCCTGTATTCCTGTATCTTTAACCTGATAATCGTTGATGAAACCTTCCTCTTTGAGAACTTTAGCTACGTTCACTTTTACTTTCGAGTTTGGCATGTCAACAGTATCAAATTTTGCCATTACTGCGTTTCGTATCCTGGTCAGCATGTCTGCCAGGGGATCGCTCATAGACATAGCGAACACTCCTTATTCTGTATAAGTAATCTACAAATCTAACAAAGACAGTTGAGCAGGTTTACCAGCTTGACTTCGTCACACCAGTAATCTGACCACTGGATGCCAGCTTGCGGAAACAGATTCTGCAAATACCGAATTTTCGAATGAATGCACGTGGACGTCCACATAATGGACATCTGTTATACTTTCGCACGCCAAACTTAGGTTTGCTATGTGCTTTAGCAATTATGGATTTCTTAGCCAAAACGACCTCCAGATTTTCTCTTTAAATTTTCCTCAGTATGAAAATACTGACTATTATTTTCTAAAAGGCATTCCCAACTGTTTAAGAAGGAAAAGCGCTTCGTCGTCAGTTTTAGCTGAGGTTACGATCGTGATGTTCAAGCCTTTTATCTTGTCAATCTTATCGTAATCAATCTCTGGGAAGATGATCTGCTCTTTTACACCCATGGAAAAGTTGCCTCTGCCATCGAACGTTTTCAGAGAAAGTCCACGGAAGTCACGAACCCGGGGAAGAGCGATATTAACAAGTTTGCTGAAGAAATCAAACATTCTGTCTCCACGAAGAGTAACCCGACAACCAATAGGCATGCCCTCACGAAGTTTAAATGTTGCAATAGATTTCTTAGCCTTGGTAACAACGGCCTTCTGTCCGGCTATCTTTGTCAGCTCATCAGCCGCACCCTCTACAATTTTAGGGTTTTGTACGGCTTCACCTAATCCCATATTGAGAACTATTTTCTCAATTTTGGGAACCTGCATGGCATTTTTATAGCCAAATTCCTCTTTGAGCGCTGGAACGCACTCATTTATATATAAATCTCTCAGCGCACCCATGTATAACTCCTAGCGTAAGCCTTATCGTTTCTATGCTTTCTTATCGATGGACTCGCCGCAGCTTTTGCAGAAGCGAATCTTGTTACCATCTTCAAGAATCTTTTTCCCAATACGACCGGTCTTGGTGCACTCGGGACAGATAAGCTGAAGATTGGATACATGAATCGGTGCCTCTCTTTCGACGATCTGACCTTGCTGGTTCATTTCGGTCGGCTTGGTGTGGCGCTTAATCATGTTGATACGTTCGATAATCGCCTTGTTCTTGGCCGGCAGAACCTTGAGGACTTTTCCAACACGCCCCTTGTCTTTACCAGCAATAACTTCAACCTGATCATCTTTTTTCAGGTATGTTCTACCCTGTCTCATTTTCAATACCTTTATTCAGTCAATGTATCTCAATGTCGAGAACTAATTGAAATAGATTAGAGTACCTCAGGAGCCAATGAAATAATCTTCATAAAACCCTGATTTCTAAGTTCTCGGGCCACCGGGCCAAATATACGAGTGCCTACAGGCTCACCGGATGAAGATAGGATGACGGCGGCGTTTTCGTCGAATTTTACCCAAGTATCATCCATACGCTTCAGTTCTTTCGCGGTACGAACAATAACAGCCTTAAGAACATCACCCTTCTTCACTTTGGCATGTGGAATTGCTTCCTGCACTGCAACCACAATAACATCACCTATGCCGGCATAACGTCTTTTAGAACCACCAAGTACCTTAATACAAGCTACTTTTTTGGCACCAGAGTTGTCTGCGACATTGAGTACTGTTTCTGTTTGAATCATAATTTCACCTGATATCTCATCTGTAACAGTTTAACGAATCTCTCACAGTGAAGATTCTGTTATACGGCCTGTTCCAGTATTGTTTTAACACGCCACCGTTTTCTCTTGCTCAGTGGACGACATTCCTCAATAAGAACAGTGTCACCAATGTTGCAGCTGTTGTCAGGATCATCTGCCAGGTATTTGACGCTGGTTTTCACATATTTGCCATACAATTTGTGACGAACCCTACGCTCGACCCGGACGACAACACTCTTTTCCATTCTGTTGCTTACAACAGAACCCGTTCTTGTCTTTCTGGACTTTGTATTTTCACTCATAATTTAATCAATTCGTGATGTGGTAGTGCGAGGATGTAACCATAGTTTATATTTTTTTTGACAAACCGCTGACTAAATAGCAGCGGCTTGTTTTCTAATGGTCTGAATCCTGGCAATATCTTTTCTAATTTTTTTCAAACGTGAAGTGTCTTCAAGAGGCCTAATACGATGCTGAAAAGACAGGTTACCGAGCTCCTCAAGCATTTCTTTCTCTTTTTTGAGCAATTCTTCTACGGACATTTTACGAATGTCGACAGCTTTCATAAAGTGTTCCTCCTTGCAATCACTTTTGTCGCAAAAGGTAATTTATTACCAGCGAGTTCAAGCGCTCTCATAGCAAGTTTCTCGTCTACACCGGAGACTTCATAAAGAATTCTACCGGGCTTGATTGGAGCAACCCAATGATCAGGGCTACCTTTACCTTTACCCATACGAGTTTCGGCTGGTTTCTTGGTGATTGGCTTATCAGGGAAAACTCTGATCCAGACTTTACCACCACGTTTCATGGTTCTGTTAATTGTAATACGGGCAGCTTCGATCTGCTGAGCGGTCATCTTGCCGCAAGCAACAGCTTTCAAGGCATATTCGCCGAAAGATATGGAGGATCCGCGATAAGCGGTTCCTGTCATTCTCCCCTTGAATACCTTTCTATGCTTAACCTTTTTTGGACTTAACATCATTTACTCCAGATAATAATATGGTTATGTGATCTGAACTGAAGACCCCGCTTATGCAGCCGGGACTTCTTTCTCGTTCAGAACCTCACCTTTGAATATCCAGACTTTGACTCCGATAATACCGTATGTGGTATTCGCCTCTGCAAGCGCGTAGTCAACGTCAGCACGCAGGGTATGGAGGGGAACACGTCCTTCACGAACCCACTCACACCTAGACATCTCAGCACCGCCAAGTCGTCCAGAACAAGAAATCTTGATTCCCTGTACACCAAATCGAAGAGCAGAATTAACTGCTTTTTTCATTGCCCGGCGGAAAGCAACACGACGCTCGAGCTGAGAAGCAATTGACTCGGCAACAAGTTGTGCATCCGCTTCAGGACGACGTACTTCCTGAATGTCTAAAGTAACCTTGCGGCCAATAAGAGCTTCGAGATCTTTTTTCAGAATTTCAATCTCTGTGCCTTTTTTGCCGATAACAATTCCCGGTCTGGCTGTAAAAAGTTTTGCGCGTACCTTTTCACCGGTACGTTCAATAACAATTTTTGACAACCCAGCGTGGTTAAGACGCTTTTTGAGGAACTTCCTGATTTTCTGATCTTCGAGCAGATAGGAAGAATACTCTTTATCTGCATACCAGATTGAGTCCCAGGTCCGGGTAATATTCAGTCTGAGTCCTAATGGATTTACCTTCTGGCCCAAAACAATCCTCCAAAGAGTGCTTAGTTCAGTTATTATTCAATCTCATCAAGAACAACAGTGATATGACTGGTTCTTTTGATGATACCGGTTGCGCGTCCCATAGCTCGCGGACGAATTCTTTTCAGTGAAGGACCGCCGTCAATCATGATCACCTTGACAAAAAGATTGTCAACGTCCATTTGATCATCTTGGGTTGCATTGGCTACTGCAGATTCAATTACCTTGCGCAGGATACCTGCACCTTTCTTCGGCATAAAACGAAGAGTAGTAATTGCTTGGTCTACGTTCATGCCTCTGACCACGTCTGCGACCAGTCGTGCCTTCTGTGGGGATATTCTAATGTATTTCCCTACGGCTCGTGCTTCCATAGTATGTACTCCCAATGAGTCGTACCAGAAACTGTGATGTTTCTAAATTATCTTTTACCTTTCTTGTCAGCAGTGTGTCCATAGTAAGTTCTAGTCGGTGAAAATTCACCGAGCTTGTGACCTACCATATTTTCTGAGACAAATACAGGTATGAATTTTTTTCCGTTATGTACAGCGAAGGTAAGTCCAACCATTTCCGGGCTGATATCTGAACGGCGGGACCAGGTTTTAATTACTTTCCTGGATCCGGCATCGTTAGCCTGCTGAACCTTCTTCATCAGGTGATCGTCAATAAAGGGACCCTTTTTAATTGAACGGGACATACTTTACTCCTTGAATGTTATGATCTCTTCTTAACAATAAACTTGTTAGAAACCTTATTCTTCCGGGTTTTGTAACCCTTCGTCGGATAACCCCATGGAGTACAAGGATGACGACCGCCAGAACTCTTACCTTCACCACCACCCATTGGGTGATCAACCGGGTTCATGGCAACACCGCGGACGTGTGGTCTATTACCTTTCCACCTGTTACGTCCAGCCTTACCAAGCTTCTGGCTGTCATGCTCACTGTTACCAACAGATCCGATACAGGCGCGGCAGTTTTTATGGAATTTCCGTACTTCGCCGGATGGGAGACGAACAAGTACATAGTCCCCTTCCTTTGCCATCAGCTGTGCTGATGTACCGGCACTGCGCACAAGCTGTGCACCTTTACCGATTTTCATCTCGATGTTGTGAATAACAGTACCGAGTGGAATGTTAATAAGCGGCAGGCAGTTACCTGGCTGAATATCAACAGTTTCACCTGCAACAATAGTGTCACCTACAGTGACTCCATCAGGAGACAGGATGTATCGTTTCTCGCCGTCAAGATAGCTAAGAAGGGCAATATTAGCAGACCTGTTCGGATCATACTCAATCGCAACTACTTTAGCGTCGATATCGGTTTTGTCACGTTTGAAATCAATAATACGGTATTTACGCTTATGTCCGCCACCGATGTGGCGAGAAGTGATGCGTCCGTAGTTGTTTCTTCCGCCTGTCTTAGACAGGCTTGTCACCAGACTCTTTTCCGGGCGTTTGCTCGACAGGTCAGGATTCTGTATTGATACCTGGTGTCGCTTACCGGCTGATGTTGGTTTATATGTCTTAATAGCCATGGTTTCCCAATCGCTCCATCATTATAAAATTAGATAGAATCATTCAATATGAGAGAGTTAGCAGCACGTGCTGATCGCTTGCTGACTGAACTTTTACAGTTCGTTAGCGAAGTTGATCTCGCCTTCAGAGAGAGTCACGTAGGCTTTCTTCCAGTCATTGGTGTATCCAACTTTCTGACCTACTCTCTTCTGCTTACCGTGCATAATAGCGGTTCTCACGTCTTTCACTTTTACGTTGAACATGAGTTCCACTGCTTTCTTGATTTCTATCTTGTTCGCCTTGGGATGTACTTTAAAGACGATTTTACCGTCTTCTTCCTGTAACAAGGCGGCCTTCTCAGTGAGGCAGGGCCCCTTTAAAACGCCGTAAATATTTTTCATGCCATCAACCTCTTTTCAAGGCTCTCAATTACAGGTTTAACCAGGACCAACTTTTTGTGCAGAAGTACATCATACACATTCAGCCCTTCCGAAGGTAATACTTTGAAACCGTTGGCATTACGTGAGGACTTTTTCAAAGTTTCAGCGTCGCCATCGATAACAATAAGCCCGTTTTCGATATCAAGTGCCTTCATAACACCGACGAAATCTTTGGTCTTAATAGCTTCCATTGCGAAATCGTCCAGAACAATAAGATTGTTCTCCTGCAGTCGGGCACTCATGGCCATTGCCAGAGCCTGCTGTTTCACTTTTCTATTCAGTTTGAAGCTGTAATCGCGAGGCTTGGGGCCAAAAGTAACACCCCCACCACGCCATACCGGGGATGTGCGCGTACCTGCACGTGCTCTACCGGTACCTTTCTGACGCCAAGGTTTTGCACCGCCGCCACTAACCTCAACTCGGGTCTTGGTGCAGGCATTGCCAGAACGACGAGCTGCACGCTGCATCCTTACAACATCATGCAGGATGTACTCTTTCACCTCAAGATTGAAAACATTGTCGTTCAGTTCAATCTGACCGACGTCCTCGTTCCTGGTGTTAACTACATTTACAGTTGACATTATTATCTCCTCGAACCTGATCTCGTTCCGACATCAATTATTTGGAAAAAATTTTGAGAAGGCCGTTTTTGGCCCCAGGAACAGGTCCCTTCAGCAGAACAACATTCTCGTCTGCGCGAATATCGATCACAATAACGTTCTTCTTCAGAACTGTCTGATTACCCATGCGACCAGGCATTTTCTTGCCTTTGTGCACTCGGCTAGGCCATGCGCTGGTACCGATCGATCCCGGTGCTCTATGAAACATAGAACCGTGAGTCGAGCAACCTCCTGCGAAACCGTACCGCCGTACAACACCCTGGAAACCTTTACCCTTACTGGTACCCTCGATGTCTACAACGTCTCCGACATTGAACAGTTCATTAATGCTGATTTCCTGGCCAACTTCGTATTGAGAAGCGTCAGCCACTCTGAATTCACGAAGATGGTAGAAACCGTCTGAGTTGGATTTCTTTAAATGACCCGCCTCAGGCTTGTTTACCCGTTGTGCTTTCTTATTGGAAAAACCAACTTGAATCGCACTGTATCCGTCAGTCTGAACAGTTTTAACCTGAAGTACTTTGCAGGGTCCTGCTTCAACGACGGTTACCGGTATTGCCTGACCCAGTTCGCTGTAAACGCGGGTCATTCCTATCTTCTTACCCAATATACCCATAGTCTTTGGCATAATTGCACCCGATGCTTCAATTTACTTTGCAATTACTGCCTATTAAGGCAGTTTAATCTCGACATCGACGCCTGCGGAAAGCTCAAGCTTCATCAACAGATCAATAGTCTGCTGAGTAGGCTCGAGAATATCCAATAAACGACGATGGGTTCTCATTTCGAATTGTTCTCTCGATTTTTTGTCTACATGTGGTGAACGAAGAACACAGAATTTGTTCACGGTTGTAGGCAAAGGAATCGGGCCTGCTACTGCAGAACCTGTCCTTCTCGCCGTCTCTACAATCTCGGAAGTAGACTGATCGAGCAGTTTATGATCGTAAGCTTTTAAACGAATACGAATTTTTTCTGTAGGTATCATCGTGCACCTTTATTTAATAATTTTGCTTACTACGCCAGCGCCTACGGTTCTACCGCCCTCGCGGATAGCGAACCGAAGTCCCTCATCCATGGCGATAGGAGTAATCAGCTCAGCAGTAATTGAAACATTGTCACCAGGCATAACCATTTCGGTACCTTCCGGAAGGGTTACTATACCTGTAACATCAGTTGTTCTAAAATAGAACTGTGGGCGATATCCGTTAAAAAACGGTGTATGACGACCACCTTCATCCTTACCAAGAATATAGCTTTCTGCCTCAAACTGGGTATGTGGAGTGATCGAACCCGGTTTAGCCAAAACCTGCCCACGCTCGATATCATCACGTTTCACACCACGTAATAAGGCTCCGATATTATCACCAGCCTGGCCTGCGTCGAGCAGCTTCCGGAACATCTCTACACCGGTACATGTGGTCTTGATGGTGTTTTTAATACCGACAACCTCAATTTCTTCACCGACTTTGATAATTCCTCGCTCTATCCTGCCAGTTGCGACAGTACCGCGACCAGAAATAGAGAAAACATCTTCAACAGGCATCAGAAATGCCTGATCTACATCACGTTCCGGCTCAGGGATATATGAATCGACCTGCTCCATGAGCTCCCAGATACATGCTGTCTTTTCTGCATCTTCAGGGTTCTCGAGAGCAAGCAGCGCAGAACCCTTAACAAACGGTATATCATCACCGGGAAACTCATACTTGTCGAGTAGTTCACGAAGTTCCATCTCAACCAGTTCGATAAGTTCCTCATCATCGACCATGTCGCATTTATTAAGAAACACTACGATTGCGGGGACACCTACCTGACGAGCTAAAAGAATATGCTCGCGAGTTTGTGGCATAGCACCATCAGTGGCAGCAACAACAAGTATTGCTCCGTCCATCTGGGCCGCACCGGTAATCATATTCTTAATATAGTCTGCATGGCCAGGGCAATCTACGTGTGCGTAGTGACGAGCCTTGGTCTCATACTCAACATGGGCAGTGGCAATTGTAATACCGCGTTCCTTCTCTTCCGGCGCCTTATCAATTTCACTGAAATCTGTAAATTTAGCCTGCCCTTTTGTGGACAGAACGCGAGTGATAGCGGCGGTCAACGTTGTTTTGCCGTGATCAATATGACCAACGGTTCCAACGTTCACATGCGGTTTTGTTCTTTGAAATTTTTCTTTTGCCATAGTAATTCCCCAATATGCTTGGACCTAGATTCCTCTAATTTTCTTTATAATTGTATCTGCCTTAGCAGCAGGTACTATATTATATTCAAGGAACTGCATGGTAAAACTTGCTCTTCCCTGTGTAGCTGACCGCAGCGATGTGGAATAACCAAACATCTCTGAAAGCGGCACATGAGCCTTAACATTCTGTAAATCGCCTTCAGCTTCTACTCCGACAATTCTACCACGCTTGCTGTTGAGATCCCCGATCACATCACCGATATATTCTTCGGGAGTGACAACCAGCAGGTCCATAACCGGTTCAAGTAAGGCAGGTTTTGCATCAGCAGTAGCTCTGCGAATAGCCATCGATGAAGCTACACCGAAAGCCATGTCTGAAGATTCCTCTTCATGATACGAACCACCTACCAGTCTCACTTTTATGTCTGTCAGCGGGTAGCCAATCAA
This sequence comes from Desulfopila sp., assembly GCA_041582995.1. Classification (GTDB taxonomy): domain Bacteria; phylum Desulfobacterota; class Desulfobulbia; order Desulfobulbales; family Desulfocapsaceae; genus Desulfopila. The sequence continues at coordinate 26,722 of JBFHGS010000025.1, forward strand.
CGGACCTGAATCGAGACTATCTTTGATTCCCCGCTGAATCGCACCAATGAACGCACCTGGTATTTGATTCTCATCAACCTGGCTTTCAAATTCAAAACCAGCCCCCTGCTCAAGTGGTTCAACTTCAATCACAACATGGCCGTACATGCCTTTAGCGCCAGTGAGCTGGTCGAACTTACCTTCAGATTGTTGACTGATGGTAATAGTCTCTTTGTAAGCAACTTGAGGCTTACCAACCTTTGCTCCGACCTTAAACTCATTGAGCAGTCTATGAACTATTATTTCGAGGTGCAGTTCCCCCATACCTGAAATAATAGTCTGCCCCGTATCACTGTCAGTTGTGATTGTGAAAGAGGGATCTTCCAAAGCTATCTTGTCTAAAGATTCAGAAAGTTTCTTTTCTTCAGCTTTAGTGCTTGGTTCAATTGCGACACCAATTACAGGTTCCGGAAAATCCATGCTTTCAAGCATGATGTAATCGCCCTTCTCACATAAGGTGTCACCGGTTGTAGTGAACTTCAAACCGACAATCGCACAGATATCTCCGGCAACTACTTCCTTTACCTCTTCACGCTTATTAGCATGCATCCTAAGAATTTTGCTGATTTTTTCCTGCTTACTTTTGGCAGGATTAAAAACCTTGTCGCCTATCTTAAGAGTACCAGAATAGACTCTGACAAATGCAAGATTCTCAACAAAGGAATCACTCATCAGCTTAAAGACCAGGCCTGCAAAAGATTCTTCAGGATTAGTCTCTCTGGTTACAGCAGCGCCGTCCTTATCTAAACCTTCAATCGCAGGTACGTCTAGCGGTGATGGCAGATAATCGACCACTGCATCAAGCAGAGGCTGAACACCTTTATTCTTAAAAGCACTCCCACACAACACCGGCACAATATCAAGCGCCAGCGTTGCGTTCCTGAGAGCTCTATATATCTCAGTCGCAGATACCGATGTATCACTCAAGTATTTTTCCATGACATCCTCATCGAAGTCGGCCAACTTCTCGAGGAGTGCCATACGTGCGGCCGTGAAATCTTTTTTGTGTTCGGCAGGAATATCGTGCTCAACAACTTCCTGGCCAAGAGAGTGCTCTGAAAAGGTAAGCATCTTCTCTTTAACGAGATCAATTATCCCTTCAAAACCTGCCTCTTTGCCGACAGGTATTTGAATAGCGACCGGGTTTGCCCCAAGCCTCTTTTCGATCATCGTTACACATCTATCGAAATTGGCTCCGACACGGTCCATCTTGTTGATGAACGCCATTCTCGGAATCCGGTACTTATTAGCCTGACGCCATACTGTTTCTGACTGAGGCTCAACACCTCCAACAGCGCAAAAAACAGCAATAGCTCCATCAAGCACCCTGAGTGAGCGTTCGACTTCAATTGTGAAGTCAACATGCCCAGGAGTATCGATGATGTTTATTTTTTTATTGTTCCAGATACAGGTGGTAGCTGCTGAGGTAATGGTAATACCCCTTTCCTGTTCCTGTTCCATCCAGTCCATGACGGCAGTACCTTCATGAACTTCACCTATCTTGTGCGAACGACCCGTGTAGTAAAGAATTCTCTCAGTGGTCGTTGTCTTACCGGCATCAATATGTGCCATGATGCCGATATTACGGACGTCTGTCAAATCAACCTGGGTTGTCATCGCCCTCCCTCAAACAGATATCAAGTTAGTGCTGATGCCAACCCGGGACATCGCCTTATATATTTACAACCTACCAGCGATAGTGTGCAAACGCCTTGTTGGCTTCTGCCATTCGATGCGTGTCGTCGCGCTTCTTTACAGCTGCACCACGATTATTATATGCATCCATCACCTCAGCGGCAAGCTTCTCAGACATGGATTTACCAGAACGAGATTTCGCAAAACTGATGATCCAGCGTATTGCAAGCGCATTTCGGCGAGTCTGACGAACCTCCATAGGCACTTGATAAGTTGCACCACCAACACGGCGGGACTTAACCTCAACCTTAGGACGAACATTTTCCATCGCTTCCTCAAAAACACTAATCGCCTCTTCATCTGCAATACGTGTTTCGACTATATCCATCGCATCATAAAAGATACGCATGGCGGTGCTCTTCTTACCACGCTCCATAAGACCGTTGGTAAACTTACTAACAAGCACACTATTGAACCGCGGATCTGCATCGATCGGACGTCGGCTAATTACTTTTCTACGAGACATATGTATTTTTCTCCATCAGGCCCGGCCCTCAATTAGGAAGGACGCTTAGCTCCATACTTTGAACGACCCTGACGTCTAGCTGAAACACCGAGAGAGTCGAGAGTACCACGGACGATATGATAGCGTACACCAGGAAGATCCTTTACTCTACCGCCGCGAATCAACACAACGGAGTGCTCCTGCAGGTTGTGTCCGATACCCGGGATATATGAAGTGACCTCGATACCGTTTGTAAGCCTGACCCTCGCAACTTTACGAAGTGCAGAGTTTGGCTTTTTAGGGGTAGTCGTGTAAACACGTACACATACGCCCCTTTTCTGTGGAGACCCTTTCAAGGCGGGAGTGTTTGTCTTTTTGACAATCTTCTTTCTGCCACGCCTAACGAGTTGGTTAATAGTTGGCATTGCGTCTACTGCTCCTGTTTGAATAACAGTTTAATATATAATTTCTGACAATTCAGTTGCAGATCTCGCCACTAAATTTTGCACGAAAGAGACAATATTTACCCTAACGTTACCATAGTGTCAAGACCAAAAGTTACATCAACGTGATTTTAACACACTGTAATCAGATTCCGTCCAGCCCTGTACCTGCCGAGATGAGACGTCCCATAATAACATTTTCTTTAAGTCCGGTTAGTTCGTCTACCTTTCCAGCCATCGCTGCATTGGTGAGAACTTTAGTGGTCTCCTGGAAAGAGGCTGCTGAAATAAAACTCTCCGTAGAAAGTGAAGCCTTTGTAACACCAAGAAGCAGAGGTTCAGCAACCGCAGGCATCTTGCCTTCGGCCATCAAACGATCACGCTCTTCCTCAAATTTCCACCATTCAACTTGTTCGCCTATCATGAATCGTGAATCACCCGCAGAGGTGATCATGACACGTTTAAGCATTTGACGAACAATAACTTCAATATGCTTATCATTGATTTTAACACCCTGCAGTCGGTAAACTTCCTGAATTTCGTTCACAAGAAACTTTGCAAGTTCCTTGACACCGAGAACACTGAGAATGTCATTTGGAACTACAGTTCCCTCCATCAACGGCTCACCTGCCTGAACATAATCACCTTCATGAACAATGATATGCTTTGATTTCGGCACCAGATACTCTTCGGATTCACCATATTCCGGTGTGACAACGACTCTTCGTTTACCCTTCAATTCCTTGCCGAAACTCACACGACCATCAATTTTAGAAATGACCGCAGGTTCTTTAGGTTTGCGTACCTCAAACAACTCTGCAACTCGCGGAAGACCACCGGTGATATCTTTGGTCTTTGAAGATTCACGAGGAATCTTACCGACGACTGTACCGGGCTTAATGACATCGCCTTCGCTAACTGAAATAATAGAGCCGACAGGCAGACTGTAGCGTGCATGCACCTCAGAATCTGGCAGTTTCAGGGTTTTACCGCGATCGTTTTTAATTGATACACGCGGATTCAACTGAGCTGTACTGCTGGAGTGAGTGATCACCTTAGAAGATTTACCAGTTACCGGGTCAACCTTCTCCTGCATCGACACGCCTTCAAGTACATCACCATATTTTACTATACCACCAACCTCAGATACAATCGGAATCGTATACGCATCCCAATCAGCAAGAATAGTACCGGGCACAACTTCAGTCTCTTCTTTTACGAGAATCTGTGCACCGTAATTCACTTTGAAACGCTCGCGTTCGCGGTCAAGCTCATCCAGGATCGCTATTTCAGCGTTACGATTCATGACAATCTTAATACCTTCAGCATTCTCAACATGATGAAGATTTTTAAAGCGTACTTTACCGCCCCTCTGTGTCTGAATCTCTGCCTGTTCGACAGAACGGCTTGCAGTTCCACCGATATGGAATGTACGCATGGTCAGCTGTGTTCCAGGCTCACCAATTGATTGAGCAGCTATAACTCCGATAGCCTCTCCTCTGTTTACCATATGTCCACGGCCAAGATCACGGCCATAGCACAAGGCACAGACGCCGCGCTGAGTACGGCAACTGAGAACTGAACGAATCATGACCCGATCGATACCAGCATCGATAATCCTTGTGATCTTCTCTTCAGTAATCTCTTCTCCAGCCTCGACTATAGTGTCATTGCTGTATGGGTCGACCACGTCTTCCAGAGCAACACGACCGAGAATCCTGTCAGCGAGCGGAACAATAATCTCACCACCATCCAGAAGCGGCTCTGCAATAATACCGTCAAGGGTGTAGCAGTCGCGTTCAACGATTGTTACCTCTTGCGCCACATCAACAAGACGACGAGTAAGGTAACCAGAGTTCGCAGTTTTCAGTGCTGTATCAGCAAGACCTTTACGAGCACCGTGAGTGGAAATAAAGTACTCAAGTACTCCAAGACCTTCGCGAAAGTTTGCCTTAATCGGGGTCTCGATAATAGCACCTGAAGGCTTGGCCATAAGACCACGCATACCTGCAAGCTGACGAATCTGATCTCGCGAACCCCTTGCGCCGGAATCCGCCATAATAAAGATAGAGTTGAAACTAGGCGCCTCAACAACCTCATTTTCTTTATTGCGAAAATACTCTACCTTGATGTCATCCATCATCTCGTTGGCAACATCTTCAGAAGCCTTGGACCATATATCAACGACTTTATTGTACTTTTCACCAGCCGTAATAAGACCATCTGAGTACTGCTGTTCAACGTCAAGGACGTCGTTTTCAGCTTTTTCGACCATCTCCTCCTTACGAAGGGGGATCTTCATGTCATTGATGCAAATCGAAATACCGGCTCTGGTTGCATACTCGTAACCAGTATCCTTCAATCTATCCGCTAAAATAACAGTGTCTTTGGTACCGGCTTTTCTGTACGTGTAGTCAATAAGGTTGGCCAGAGCTTTCTTGCTCATAACCTTGTTCATCTCACTAAATGGTACAGACTTCGGAACCAGTTCACCAAGAACAATGCGTCCCATGGTGGTGTCTATTATTTC